>DUUI01000054.1 GCA_012841625.1 Erysipelothrix sp.
AACGGTTCGATCCCGTTACGCTCCACCATTTCTTTTTTTGGGGTGTTAGCTCAGCTGGGAGAGCGCCTGCCTTGCACGCAGGAGGTCAACGGTTCGATCCCGTTACGCTCCACCAAAGTTAAGTAAATAAAAAGGACTTTCGATAGTACTACCTGTCAAGTAGACACTAAATAAAAAGATGTTTAAATTGAATTGGGCTTAAGTATCCAAGGTCTTTCTGAATACGTTCTGTGTTATACCATTGGACGTATTTTTTGATAAGTTCGGATGCTTCCTTGCGTGTCATCGGTGAATTAGGTCTAATACATTCTTCTTTTAATTGAGAGAACCAATTTTCTATTGGACTATTCTCCCAACAACAGCCTCTTCGTGACATACTTCTTTCATATCCCTTTTCAGAAAGTATGGTTTGATATGCTTCTGTCCGGTAAAGACTTCCTTGGTCAGTATGAATCAAGGCTCCTACTTCTAAACTTTTAGGAAGTGTGCGACAACTTTCCAAAACCAGTTCCATGTCATTTTTATTTGAGGTGGAACATGATATAATTTCAGTATTAAAGATATCTTTAATCGCTGAGAGGTATAAAGTACCATCAGAGCATTGAATATAACTCACATCGGATGACAGCTTTTCTAGGGGTTTCGCCGCGTTGAAGTTACAATTCAAGATGTTAGGGACCTTATTTGCGAGGTTCCTTTCTTTTGCTCTAATCTGACCTAAAGAACGCCTTTTACGAACATTTGTTTTAAGCCCTAAATAACCTTTATAACGCCGTATCAGCTTATGATTCAATATGAGTCCATAAAGACTCTCGATATGGTGTTTTAGTCTTAATGTGCCATAGATTCCCTTTAATTTATTGTGCTCTACTGAGATAAGCGTCGCAGTAACATCGTTATAGTTATTCATAGGAGGCCTATCCTGGCCAATCCATTTATAATAACTCGAACGATTTACATCTAAAACATCACAAATACGGGTTACTGGATATTCCGACTTGAGATGATCAATAATTAGATAGCGTTCTATTTGAGTTGCGTTTTTCGGATTTTCATCAGTAGAGCATAAGACTTTTTTAAGATTTCAACATCCTCGATCACATGAGGTTTTCTTCCTCTTCGATCAAGATGCAGTGTACCTTCTAAATACTTCCTTTTCCAATTAGCGATGGTACTAGGAAGAACGTTATACTCTTTAGATAAAGCGGAGTATGTGTGACCATCAAGTTTCTTTACAACAATTTCTTTTTTAAGTTCATAAGATCTAAGCGTGTGTTTTCCCATTAAAAAAATACCTCCTAAGTTTCTACTAAATTATACACGGTAAGTGCTTTTTTTATTTAGTGTCTACTTTAGAGGTATTATAATCTTCGGTCCTTTTTTTCATATTGACTAATAGCTGTTTATTAAATCAACAAATTTATCGAGGAATGCCTCCTCACCAAAGGTATTGATTTTAAAGAAGACGGCTTGACTTCCTCCAGATGTAATGGCTGTGCATTTAATTGAGTTTTGATATTCAACTAAGGTAATATTCAAGCTAACTCGATTACTTCCGAAATAAGAATATCGTTCTAAAACATAGATGGCAACATTGACGTCACCCAATCTATAAACACTAGACTCTTCTAATGAAATAGATGTTCCTAGTCGTGAAAGATTGTTTTCTAAAAAATCGATATAACTGTGTAAATCACCGTGAAGTGTAGTTTCGTATTTGGCCATAAATTTTCTCCGTCCTAAAAATAATATACACTATGTTTATTGTAAAAGTCAACTCAATTTAGTTGATATTGGGCAAAACATCTTATGCGGCTCTTTGAGCCATCAGGTAAATCCATATTGTTGTAGTGATTAACACACCTATTTGACTATTTGGTTGAGCATTTTCATTATAAAACTATAACAAAATCTGATTAAATTACTAATAAACAAATTGCATAGTTCTTGCATTCAATTTAGGAAAATCAGCCTCAAATCATTTTCTCCAAGTGTCGATTACTAAATATAAATTTCTTTAAACAACTTCTTCTATTGAGTTCTGATATAAAAATTGAAACTGTAATAAATACAGTATAGGTACCAAGAAACGTAAGCGTCAAATAACGACCGTCACCAATACCTTCAAAAGAAACAAAAAACAACGACTAGATTTGAATTGTCCTATCAAAACATTTCACTCATCGTTGTTTTTTACTGGTATAGAGTTCGCTTGGTAAGTGTTTACTATGAGGAACTAGACAGTTTTTAAATGCTGGGGTCCACTCATGGTCGTCACGTTGTGACATCATCTCAAACACATAAATCAAATAGCGTTCAACTTGAAGCCCGTTTTCTTTAGCACTTTGGACCAGACTATAAATTGTGACACTTTCTTTAGCGCCCTTGGTGGTGTTACTGAAGAGCCATGCCTTGCGTCCCATCACAAAAGGCTTGATCCCTCTTTCTGCTCGATTATTACTCAACTCAAGACGAGGATCTAACAGAACACGTTGAAAACTATCAAATTGATTCAGATTGTATTGAATCGCTTTTCCTAGGACACTTTTAGGTAATAGCTGATTTGAAGCTTCAGTGAGTTGTTGATGAAGCGCATCAAAAAGAGGTCCTAAAATCTGAAGTCGTTGTGTTTGCTTCGCTTCTAAGTCGAGGAGCCTTAACTTTTGGTCTTCTTTAAAGAGACGATTCATGGTTTTCAAAATCCCTATTGACTGAGTCACTCCAGAACTTCTCTTGCCCATCACATCCACCGCTTCTTTAAGCTGTCGTCGACCATGCGCTAGACAACCCACTTGGATGGTGTTCTCAACCTTTTGATAGGCAGGATAGCCATCACTTTGAAGATAACCACTGAACCCTTGAAGAAACGCACTGGCCCATTGATGTTGTCGTGTTGGCCGATAATCATACACTAGGATATTGTCTGCGTGTTCACCACTTCGATACAACCACATGTAAGAAGTTTTGTTGGTGGACCCGTCTTGGTGTTTTAAAACCTTCACCGTCGTTTCATCACAGTGAACAATATCTTGGGATAAGAGGTCTTCCTTCATGTGTTTGATTAAGGGTTGGCCATAACGTTGAGCGACATGAATCAACCAATTCGACATCGTTTGACGCGAACAATTGAAACCAAGATTCTTGAAACTCTCTTCAATCCGGTAAAGGGGTAACCCTTTGGCGTATTTATCATTCATAATGGCTGCGACAATCTCAGGACTGGCGTTGCTCTTAGATAGAAAACCGTTGCCTTGATAAAGGCTGCGAATGTCTTCACATCCATCCGCCATCTCTTTACGATAAACTGGATAAATATGTCGCTCAATGAAAAACTGGGCCGGGATAAATCGGAAAGTCTCTTGTTGTTTGTGACCAATGATGTCATACCCTTGGTCTAAAAGTTCTTCCATGGCATGATTGATTTCACGAATTTCCAAATCAGGGTTCATCTCCGTGAGTTTCTTACGACCACGCTTCTTTGGTTGAGCCTTGGATTGATCTGAAACTTTCCGACTTTGTTCTAAGTTTTCTTCAGCTTCCACAATCAGTTCAGCTTCATCAAAAAGGAAACTAAATTGTTCGTAGTACAAGTTCATCTTCTCTGACTTGGATCCAAATTGGCGATGCTTCATTTGTTTAACGATTGAAAGAAGGTACGCATTATATTCTTCAAGCTGCTGGTTTGATGTTTCGAGTCACTCAATTTGTTGGTCCTTAACCTCAATTTGTTGATTCTTGAGTTGGTGTTCATACACGAAAAAAGAAACCACTTCTTCCTTGGTCATGGTGTTAAAATCAGGGAGTTTTAAGGGTTTCTTTGTTTGTTTCTTCATGATTAAATTATACACGAAAACCTTATGAAAGTCCACTATTTAAGCCGTTTTTAAACGATTTATACCCTCT
>DUUI01000055.1 GCA_012841625.1 Erysipelothrix sp.
ATCGATATTTCGCTTGATCAACTTTCAAAATTCTACAATATTTAAAATTTTACAGAAATAATTGACATCATTTTGACATCACTAACCCCTATTTTCTCACCATTCTCACTAACAACAACCAAAAAGTCCACTAAACAGTGGACTTTCAAGATTCGTAAAATTATTATGCTACTACTCCCACTCAATCGTCCCGGGAGGCTTAGAAGTAATATCATACAACACTCTATTAACACCAGAGACTTCATTAATGATACGAGATGAGACTTTATCTAAGACATCATAAGGCACATGAGCAAACTGTGCTGTCATACCATCAGTCGAAGTAACCGCTCTTATAACAAGCGCATTCTCATACGTTCTTTGATTATTCTTAACCCCAACAGTTTTAATCGGCGTTAAGACCGTGAAATATTGCCATATATCCTTATCAAGATTCGCCAAAGCAACTTCTTCTCTTAAGATAAAATCTGACTCCTGAACAACTCTAACCTTATCAAACGTCACATCACCAATAATGCGAATCCCAATACCAGGACCAGGAAAAGGTTGACGATCAACCAGTTTATCCGGCAAACCAAGTTCTCGACCCAATTCTCTCACCTCATCCTTAAACAAAGTATTCAGAGGTTCAATTAGTTCAAACTCCATGTCCTCAGGCAAGCCACCCACATTGTGATGTGACTTAATCACCTTAGACGCATCTGTCCCAGACTCAATCACATCCGTATACAATGTCCCCTGTGCTAAGAACTTCGCACTCTCAATCTTAGCTGCTTCATCATTAAACACCTCAATAAACTCATAACCAATAATTTTACGCTTTCTTTCAGGATCATCAACAAATTGTAGTTTATTCAAGAATCTATCCTGTGCATCAACAACAATCAAATTCAAATCAAAATGTCCCCCAAAAGAGTCCACAACATCAGATACTTCATTCTTTCTCAGTAACCCATGATCAACAAAGATACAATAGAGCTGATTACCAATAGCCTTAGACAACAAAGCCGCAACAACACTACTATCAACTCCACCTGACAAACCTAAGATAACATTATTATCTTTCACCCTATCCCTAATTTGTCGAACTTGATAAGTAATAAAATTAGCCATCGAATAATTCTTCTTAGCCTTAACAATATTCTCAATAAAATTATTAATAATAGTCATTCCATTAACTGACTCATCATGCTCTGGATGAAACTGAACACCATAAAGTTCCTTATCCTTATGCTTCATAGCAGCAACACTAGTAAGTATAGATTCACCAAGTTTCTCAAAATCTTGAGGTAACCTACTCACTCGATCATAATGACTCATCCTTAATATCTGACTAGCACCTAATCCCTTAGTAAGAGATGACCCAAGACTAAAAGTAACCTCTTTGGCACCAAACTCACCAGACTCAGTTTTTTCAACCTCACCACCAAGAACCTTAGCCATCAATTGCATCCCATAACAAACACCCAAAACAGGAATACCAAGCTCAAACAATTCTTTATCAGCCAAAGGCGCACCCTCATCATTCACATAATGTGGTGAACCACTCAAAATAATCCCCTTTATAGACGAATCTTCCTTAATCTTATTTATCGGAGTTGTATAAGACCATAATTCACTATACACACCAAGTTCTCTAACACGACGAACCAATAACTGATTATACTTTGAACCATAATCAAGAACAATAATTTTATCAAACACGATAGTTAGGAGCCTCCTTCACAATTGTTACATCATGTGGATGACTCTCTCTTAAGCCATTCCCAGAAATAACAATAAACTTAGACTTAATCTTCAATTCTTCAATATCCTTACAACCACAATAGCCCATACCAGAACGCAAGCCACCAATCATCTGATAGCATGTATCCTTAACAGGACCCTTATATGGAACAGTCGCCTCAATGCCCTCAGGAACAAGTTTATCAAGCTCAGCCACACCACCCTGAAAGTAGCGATCTGAAGATCCTCTCTGCATAGCCGAAAGAGACCCCATCCCCACATAAGATTTTACCTTTTTACCATACACTTCCATAATCTTACCAGGTGTTTCCTCTGTTCCCGCAAATAATCCGCCAAGCATGACACAATCTGCACCTGCCGCCAATGCTTTAACAATATCACCCGACTGTTTAATACCACCATCAGCAACAATACCAACCTTATACTGCTTAGCAATTTGATAGACATCACTAATAGCCGTTAACTGAGGGACACCCACACCAGAAACAACACGAGTTGTACAAATAGAACCAGGACCAACACCAACCTTGACACACGTTGCCCCTGCATAAATTAAATCAGTCGCAGCACTGGCCGATATAATATTACCCGCCATTATATCGATCTCTTTAAATTCACTACGAATGCTCCTAACTGTATCTAATATACCCTTAGAATGACCATGAGCTGAATCAACAACGATAATATCAACCTCAGCCTCAACAAGAGCACTCACGCGCTTTAAAGTCTCAGGCCCAACACCAACAGCAGCCCCACAAATTAAACGATGCAATCCATCTACAGCAGCCTTATCAGAACTAGGCTCAGTCTCTTTAACAGCCCGAACCATCCTCGCCTGATCCTCAATTGGCATATTCTTATGAATAACACCAAGACCCCCCTCATTAGCCATCGCAATCGCCATTTTATCCTCAGTCACCGTATCCATCGCTGCAGACAACAAAGGGATATTCAGTTTTATTTTTTGAGTCAATTGAGTATGAACCTCAACATTATTAGGAACTACCTCCGAGTAGTCAGGCACCAGCAATACATCATCAAAGGTATACCCTTCTTTTAATATTTTTCCATTTAAAGTATCCATGTCATTTCCCTTCTTTTGTAGTATTCTATCATAATTTTGAAATAAAATTGAAAGTTCTTGTAAGAAAAAAAGAAGCTCTCGCTTCTAATCATCCATCGCCCATTGAGGAGTCTCATCCCCACGACGAATTAAGACTGTTTTTTGGAAAGCCGTTTGGTTTAAAAACTCCAAGACTTTCATCTGTTCTTCTTCTGTGCACCCCATTAAAATTTTTACATCCATATCTTTCTGTAAAATATCAACACACAAAATAATTTGATCACTCCTACGATTACTCGCACTCCCCCTGAATGCTTTCGCAACTACTACCCCATCTTTATCTGGATCTACTAGGTATCCATATTCAACAGGATAAACTAAGTTAGGGTATTTAGGATGTTCATCACCCTCACCTCTAACTTTATTGTAATCTAATGTAAATAATAGTGTATCAAGCTTTTGCCAAAAAAAGGCGTTATTCAGTAATTGTTCCATATCCATCCTCACGTGATACATTATACATTGAAAAATCTTTTCTGTAAATAAATACTTCTCTTTCAATCTTTAACATTGTGATTCATCAATAACTCATTTATAATTACACCATGAAAAGAAAAACAAGAATCACAATCGGAATCATCTTAATCGTAATAGGATTAGTCCTATTAGTCATCCCACAAATCTCAGTCCACCTCATTCGAGAAGAACAAAACAAAGCCGTCGCAGTCTTCCAAGAAATTAGACAAGAAGAGCTCCTCGAAAATGCTCAACGCGAAGAAGTGTCCTTTGATTTTGACGCAATCACAAGCATTACCGTCAACCAAGCCCTACAAAACACAATCTGGGGCAACGAAGATGTCATCAATACTTACCGCCAAGACATTGTCGGACAACTAATTATTGAAAGCCTAGACATTAACTTAGTCATATTCAACGGAATAAACGACGCCAAACTCTATGTCGGCGTCACAACCATGAAACCAGGCCAAGTCATAGGCGAAAGAAATTATTCAATAGCCGGACATTGGTCCTATAATGATGGAGTCCTACTCTCTCGTTTACCAGACATTGAAGAAGGAGCCATCATAAAACTTGTCGACCAAGAAAACACCTATGAGTATAAGGTCTACGAAACGGCCCTCGTTTTAGCCTCAGATGTACACCTCATTGAAGATTACATGGCAGACAATCACGGCTCACCCATTGTCTCACTCATGAGTTGTTGGACCTCCATGCACGAAACTCACCGTTGGTTCGCCTTTGGTGAATTAATCAATACAATCCCAAATTAAAAGGAATGTTCAAATTGAACATTCCCTTTTTTTTATAAATTTTTAATCAAATAATGGTGTAGACAAGTAACGATCGCCACTATCCGGAAGAACAACAACAATGTTTTTATCCTTTAGTTCTTCTCTAGACGCCAACTCAATCCCAGCCGCTAAAGCCGCTCCACTCGAGATACCAACCAGTAATCCTTCAGTTCTCGCAAGTTCTCTCGCAGATTCAATCGCTTGTTCAGTCGAAATCTGAATAATTTCATCATATGCTTCAGTATCTAGAATACTAGGCACAAACCCAGCACCAATCCCCTGAATGCCATGCTTACCAGGCTCATTCCCAGATAAAACCGCAGAAGTAGTCGGCTCAACAGCTACAAACTTAGTATTAGTCCCCTTTTCATTTAAGTATTGAGCAATACCAGTAATCGTACCGCCCGTCCCAATACCACTCACAACAACATCAACCTGACCCTCTAAATCATTAAATATTTCAGGACCAGTCATTGAATAGTGAGCCCTAACATTTGCCAAGTTATCAAATTGAGACGGAATAAACACAGTCTCATCCTCTTGTTGCATTTCTAAAGCCTTAGCCATTGCGCCCTTCATCCCAAGAGCACCATCAGTCAGCACAAATTGCGCCCCATAACCACTCATGAATTTACGACGCTCAACAGTCATTGTATCAGGCATCACAAGAATAACCTCATATCCTTTAGCAGCACCTATAGCCGCCAAACCAATCCCAGTATTCCCTGACGTAGCCTCAACAATCTTAAATCCTGGCTTTAATACACCAGCCTCTTCAGCCGCCTCAATCATGCTCTTAGCAATACGATCCTTAACTGAGCCAGCAGGATTAAACAATTCTACTTTCACAATTAAATTTGCGGTAAGACTATGCTTATGCATTAATCTATTCAACTGAACTAAAGGGGTACTACCCACTAGTTCAACAACAGTCTGTTTTACATTTTTCATATCTTTTCCTTCTTTCATACGATACGTATTTTAACATATCAGTATAAAAAATATATGAATAATACTTCATTCAAAAGAAAAGAAGATGATTATTCATCATCCTCTTCTTGTGGTAATCTCTCTAATTTGACACGACTTATCACTTTGTCATCAATAGCAATAATCGTATACTCATAATTATTGAACCTAATCACCCTATGTAAATCTGATTTCTGTGGAAGTCGACCTAATTGGCCAACAATAAATCCACTCAATGTATCAAAATCATCAAGCGGTAAATCATCAAAGATAGTATTCTCAACATTATCAAGTGAAACATCACCATTAACTAAATATGTGAAATCCTCCAACTTAACAAACTCATCATGTTCATCATCATCATACTCATCAAAGATGTTCCCAACAATTTCCTCAATTAAGTCTTCAATCGTTACTAAACCAGCAGTTCCACCATATTCATCAATGACAATCGCAATATGCATTTTATCACGCTGCATATCAAAGAATAATTCATCACACTCAATTGAATCAGGCACAAAATACGGCTTTCTTAAAATCGCCAACAAATTCTCACGAGTTAAATCATTCTTATAGTCAAGTTTTAAAATGTCCTTCAAATGTAAGACACCCGTGATGTTGTCAATTGAATCCTCATAAATAGGCAAACGAGTAAAACGCTCATTAAAAATAAGCTCCTTAACCTCTTCAATATCCGCCGTAATATCAACCGCCACCATATCTGTACGATGGGTCATGACATCAGCAACCGGGGTATTATCAAATTCAAAGATATTCTCAATGAACCGCTTCTCAGTATCCATGATCGCACCACGCTCTTGAGAAGCATCAATCATCATTCTAATTTCTTCCTCTGTCACTAAGTCATTTGTCTCATTAGGATCCATACCCAACAATCTAACAACAAAGTTAGTCGACACAGATAAGAACACAACAATTGGCTTGGTCATAATAGAAATAATGTTAACCAGTCCTACTAAAGCATAACTCACCTTCTCAGGATTGTTCATTCCAACTCTCTTAGGCACTAATTCACCAAGCACCAATGTAAAATAAGACAAGATTAAAGTAACAATAACCATCGCTACTGGCTTAATCGTTGTCACACTAAGTGTCGGTATGATGGACGTCATCCAATCTGCGATGACATCAGAAAAAGCATCACTCGCAAAGGCACTCGATAAGAAACCGGCTAAAGTAATCGCAATCTGAATCGTAGATAAGAATCTGTTAGAATCTTCTAAGAGATTATATAAGGTCTGAGATTTTTTATCCCCCTCCTCAGCTTTAGCTTTTACTTTGTTGTCATTAAGTGAAACAAACGCTATCTCACTCATCGCAAAAATCCCATTAATCAATGTTAGAATTAAGATGATGATAATTTGTCCTAACATAAATCATCACCTCTTCTATTACACAATCGACTCAAGGGGTCACTAGTTTCAGTCATAAGTCATTCCTTTCAAAAAATATAAGAGTATTGTATCACAAATGTCAGTCATTTAAAACTATACGCTTCACCCTTAAACATGGTAGAATAATCTCAAATGGAGGAACTTCATGGATCAGGATCAATTATATCTGACTATTTTATTAATATCATTAGTTATTTTTCTAACTCTCATCTCAATCATACAAAATACATTTAATTTAATCTCTAGCATGCGCCTACAAAACCAATCCAGTGCAGGAGATAAAAAAGCTCAAACTATTTTGAAGTTACTAGACAATCAAAATAGAATTTTTTTAACCATTAAAATCATAAAAACATTGTTAATTATTGGTGTCGTCATAGGACTTCACCAATTTAATAATATTTGGATAACAATCGGAATAAGCATATTAGTCGTCATGATTACTGAAGTCTTAGCCCTACCACTCTCACGCATTAATCCAGATAAAACAATAACAACCTTAAGCTGGCCAATAAAATGGTTATTAATTTTATTCTCACCAGTTTATTTACTATTTGATTTACTCCTAAAACTACTCTCCATCTTCTTTAAACCTGAATTGGAAAATATTATCACAGAACAAGAATTACTCAACATTATTGATGAAGCTCAATCTGAAGGAGGTCTCCAAGAATCTGAAGGTGATTTAATTAGACGCTCCATCGAATTTAACGACTTACTAGCAGAAGAAATCTTAACACCAAGAGTCGATTTAGTCGCACTAGACTTAAAATGGAACAAAGAAAGAATCATTAACACTCTCGATGAAAATGAATTCTCGCGCTATCCGGTCTAC
The DNA here is from genome assembly GCA_012841625.1 of Erysipelothrix sp. GTDB lineage: Bacteria > Bacillota_I > Bacilli_A > Erysipelotrichales > Erysipelotrichaceae > DUUI01. Next base: position 7,342 of record DUUI01000055.1, read on the forward strand.
AATGAAACAATCGATACGATAGTCGGTGTTGTTCACTCCAAAGATTTCAAAAAGCTGGACGAACGCTTCGATTTAACAGACATCGTAAAACCAGTAATCTTTGTCCCAGAATCATATAAAATATCCAAATTATTAAAACAAATCCAACAAAGTAAATCACACCTTGTGGTCGTCATCGATGAACATGGTGGAACAGCCGGAATTGTAACACTAGAAGATATTGTCGAAGAGCTCGTCGGAGAAATATGGGACGAACATGATGAAGAAGAAAGAGAAATCACTCAAGTCAATGATCATCAATTTATTGTTTTAGCCTCGGTTGAGCTCTATAAATTTGAAGAAGCCATCGACATCGATTTACAAAGTGATGACAGTGACGCCTCAACAGTCGGGGGTTGGATCATTGAATTAACCGGTAATATACCAACCATCTCTCAAGAATTTACCTATAACAATTTACACATGACTATTTTAGATGCAGATGAAAAGAAAATTATTAAAGTATTAGTCGATATCTTAGAAGGAGCACAAAATGACCAAATCTCAAATTAAACTAAAAGACTTTCTGAACTTTAAAGCCATCAGCCAAATAAAAGCAAGCCCCAACAAAGAACAGTTTGCTTTTGTCCTAGCCACACCAAATGAAAAAGAAAATAACTATGAACGAGTTATTTATGTAAGTGATGGCACTAACTTTAAACAAATGACAGCCCTAAAAAAAGAAAGTAATTTTGTATGGCAAGATGATAATCATTTATTATTCGCCACTAAGAGATTTAAATCAGAAGAAGAATCAACTGACAATACCTACATTTACCGCCTCGCATTAGATGGTGGTGAAGCACAATGTGTCTATGAAATTAATATTCCAGTCAATCAATTCTGGGTTTTAGATGACAACACATTACTACTCTCATCAACCTATCACACAGAGCATCCAAACTTTTATCAATATTCTAAAACAAAAAGAGAAAAAGTAGCCAAAGAGAAAAAAGAAAATAGTGACTGGCATGAACTCTCTCAAATACCATTCTGGTTTAATGGAACTCAATATATAGACCAAGTAAGGACCCGCCTCTTCCTCTATGATACTAGTGAAAAAACATTAAAACCAATCACTCAAGCTGGCTTAGACATAGGATCAGTCGTAGTAAATAGAGACAAAACAAAGGTTTATTACACTTCACAATCCTATAAAACAAGACGACCTCAAAAATCTAGATTATATGAATACGATGTACAAACCAAAGAAACACAAGCATTAATCTCAACCAATAAGTATGCTGTTCGCTCAGTTGTACCTCTAAAAGGTCAATTACTTGTTCTTGCGACAGACAATAAACGCTTAGGATTAAATCAAAACACAGCTCTCTATCAACTAGATGGACCCAATCAATTAGACTTACTCATTGATGATATCGATCTAGGTAATTCAATTGGCTCAGATGTACGACTAGGCGCATCATCTCCAATTCTTATTGAAGATGATTACTTTATTTACAACACAACAGTCGATGGACATAGTGAACTGATTAAGTTTAAAGACAACCAAACTGAAGTAATCTTTAGTCATGAAGGAGCTGTAGATGGATTTGTCCTAAACCAAGAACAACTGATTGTAATGGGCTTATTTAATCAACAACTCCAAGACTTCTATGATAAGGATTTAAATAGATTAAGTACATTCAATACAAGTCTAGACGATAAATACCTCAGCATACCTCAAAAGATTGTCTTTGAATCAAATAATTCAGACATCTCTGGCTGGGTCTTACTCCCTAAGGATTATGACCAACAAACACAACTCAAAGCCATCCTAGATATTCATGGAGGCCCTAAAACTGCCTATGGAGAAGTGTATTACCATGAAATGCAAGTATGGGCTAATATGGGCTATGTCGTTATGTACTGTAATCCTCATGGCTCAAGCGGTAAGGGGGATGAATTCTCAGATATTAGAGGCAAATACGGCACCATTGATTATGAAGACATTATGACTTTTGTTGATAAAGTATTGGAACAATACCCAAAAATTAATCCAGACAAGATAGGCGTTACTGGTGGTTCCTATGGAGGCTTTATGACAAACTGGATTATTGGTCATACCAATCGATTTGCGTGTGCTGTCACACAGCGCTCAATCTCCAACTGGCTAAGCTTCAATGGCGTTAGTGATATAGGCTATTATTTTGCTGAAGACCAAAATGCAGCTACACTCTACTCCAAAGAAGGACAAGAAAAATTATGGTTCCATTCACCACTTAAATATGCAGCCAACTTCAGTACACCAACACTTGTCGTACATTCAACTGATGACTACCGTTGCCCAATTGATCAGGGCTATCAATTATACAGTGCCTTAATTGACCGACAAGTAGACACTAAGATGCTCATACTAAAGGATGAGAATCATGACCTGTCCCGAAGTGGTAAACCAAAAGCAAGAATTAAACGTCTCACTGAAATGACACAGTGGTTTGATAAATATCTAAGTAAATAAACAAAATAAAAGGTTGAGGCATTACGCTTCAACCTTTTGTATACTATTAGCAATAGCGATAGCAAGTGACTTTAATTCATCTGTTTGATTATCTTTAAGTGATGATTTAATAGTCAGTGGCTCCCCTACTTCAACTAAATTCTTTGACTTCTCAAACTTTTCTTTAGCAGAAACTAACGCTTTTGAACCCCAACTCATATTCACAACATAAGAGATATTTCGATTAGAAAATTTAGTCATGACAGCTTCATCAATTAAAGCAGCCATCTTTAAATATAAATCTGTATTATAAGTAACTAACCCAAAGACTGTATTAGAGAAACGATGCATATCAGACACGATATAAGAAGCATCCGTTTTACTCACATCATACATCTTAATATCCTTAACACCTAAATCAGCTAATTCACTCGCTAGAAAGTTCATGGCTAGTTCTGTATTTCCATACATTGTTGAATACACAAGCACAACACCATCTTCTTCTGGTTGATAGGTTGACCATGTTTGATATTTACCCATAATAAACTCAATATCTTCTTTAGTACGATAAATTGGACCATGTAAAGGCGCAATCATTTCAATCTCTAAATTGGAAAACTTCTTAAAAGCATTTTGAACATTCGTCCCAAAACGCCCAACAATATTAATATAGTAGCGACGAGCCTCATCTAGAAGTGTGTGTTTATAATCCATCTCATCAGCAAATAAATTCCCATTATGTGCCCCAAATGTCCCAAAAGCATCAGCAGTAAAGAGTGTTTTTGTTTTTGGTTCATAACTCATCATGACTTCTGGCCAGTGCACCATTGGTGTCAGATAGAAACTAAGTGAATGTTCACCTAAATCTAAGACATCTTTTTCTTTTACGGTGTGGTAACTATTAGATAAATCCATTGGATAAAACTGTTCTAAGAATGTAAAAGTTTTCGCATTTCCAACTAATTTTACATCAGGAAACAATCTAGCAATGGCCTGAATATTTGAACAATGGTCAGGCTCCATATGGTGAATCACCAAATAATCCAATGGTCTTCCATTTAAAACATGTAGTACATTATCAATAAAAACATCGGAGACATCTGTATCAACAGTATCCATCAAACATGTTTTCTCATCCATAATTAAATATGAGTTATAAGCCACTCCATCCGTTAGTGGAAACATGTTTTCAAAACGATCCAACCGTCGATCACTCGCTCCGACCCAGTGTACATTAGGATGAATTTCTTTTGAATTGTGCATTAATATTCCTCTTTTCTATCGATATTATTGTATCATTTATAACTTATTTTAAAAGGCTAAAATTAAAGTCTATCGATTATTTCTAAAAATATTTCATTTGATGTAAAATAGAAACAAGGAGACACTTTATGAAGAATACTAAATGGCTAATAATCTTAACCTTATTAGTTTCTTGTACTCACAATGAAGTTCAAGTTGAACCAACACTCCCAATTGAAAAACCAACCATTATTATTGAAGAAACACCTCTTTACAAACTACGACATTCTTCAGATTTAACAATTAACGAATTACTAGTTTATAAACAGCCTTTTTATGCGCCTGACCTTGAAGAATATAAAAACCATTTAAATACTTACCAAGATTATCAGTTTATTGTCGATAATATTTCGATCGATTCTGATGAACAGCATAATGACTTCTTAACATTTGAACAAGCACTTCAAGATATTGATCAAATTGTAACCATCCTTAAACATGCTTTTGGAGGTTTATTAGACTCAGCACCCATTGAAACACTAAACTACAATCACAATTTAATGAAAGGCTTAGTCCCTCCCTTTGGTCTAACTACCAACGAACTAAGAGATATCCTAATTATTGGTACTTCATTTATTCGTGACAAACATTATTGGTTAGACGATACAATACCAATTTACGAAGCCTATTCAATCGCAACCTCCCCAAAGTATAAAGGGTTCTTAAATCCTGATGAATACAAAGTTCGCTTACCAATATATGCCAAGAATCTAAAACTAATCAAAGACAGTCATAATGACTATATCGATAGTTCAAACAATAAAAAAGTTGTCTCGAATCATGATATGATTCAACCATTAATTGATAATGATGGAAGTTTTTACTACACCATCATCGATCCTAATCCTTACTACCCTTACACAGAACCAGAGTTAATCTATTATGAAGATAATTCAACCAAAGAACTAATTTACGAAAGCATCCAATTACATCTTCCACCTAGTGAAACAAGTGAACACTCAACACTTCACGATGATGTTTTATATATCGATCTTACTAAAGATGCGTTTCAACTCGAAAATCTTGAAGATATAGAAACAGTCTTAGAAAGAGCCCAAAAATCTTCTAAAATAATTATTGACTTAAGAAACAATGTGGGTGGTCAAACAACAACCGGGCTTAAAATTTTGAGTCAAATACTTAATTCACCTTTGAATAATTGGAATGCCTTTTACAGGTCATACGACAAAGTCTATATAACAAATCCGCTAGAAATTGAAATTTCAAATGAAGAGCATGAACAACTTTTTAAGAATCATCTAATTGTTTCATATCCACAACAAGAACTCCCACTGGTGGAAGATAAATTCATTTTGGTCTTATCAAATCTCAACACAGCATCAGCTGGAGAATATTTCTTAGGTGACATTAAACGATTAGACAATGTCATAAATATTGGCACCAACACTGCTGGAGCTGCGACCTCTTCTGTTGGTCAGCCCTATGTCTTAGATCATTCAAAAATAACCCTAAGAGTTCCAGACCATTTCAGCGCTTACCATAAAGAAACATATTCTGTAAAGACAGGCTACCTACCTGATATCTGGCTTAACAATGTATCTTTAGAACAGATTATTGAACTAATGAAAGGATTAAAATGAACCAAGAGAAATTTAACTATTTTATTAATAGATTTAAAGAAGAATCAATTAATATTCATTATTTAGGAATCAAAACTAAGGATGATATTTTTATTCATCAATTTAAAAAGGAAGCAACAAAGTCTGATTGTCGCAGTTTAAGTAAAACTGTACTCTCATTAATCACAGGAATAATTATAGATAATTCTGAAGTTCTAAACATTGACACTAAAGTTTGGCCCACAATAGAAAATGTTACAACTCTAAAGAATATGGATAATTTACCCTATTTAGAACAATTAGAAATAAAACATCTCATGAACCATACGATTGGTTTTGATCAAGTCTTAATGATGAGACAAGACATCAAAGATAAAAATCCATTTACACTCATTGATACCATCATCAACACACCAATTATTTACAAACCTGGTGAACATTACTTGTACTCTAATGCTGGTTATTATTTACTCAGTGTTTTCTTACAAGAATACTACCAAGAAGACCTGTTACAGGTATCGGATCAATTGTTTTTTAAACCATTAGGCATCAAAGATTATACTTGGGAGAAATATGGAAATTATTTAGCTGGCGCAACAAGACTTTGGCTAAAACCTGAAGACCTAATTAAGATTGGTGATGAGTTAATTAATAAAACACTCATTACTCAAGACTGGCTAGACTATTTAACAACTTTAAGTGCTGTAACTTTAAAAGTGTATTATCCAGAGAATACGATATTTAATCGATATGGCTATGGAAACGGTTTATGGCTAAATGATAAAGGGTACTATTTTGGACATGGGACTGGTGGACAAAGTCTGGGTGTTTTAGAAAAAGAAAAAGCCATCGTAATAACAATGGCTGATCAAAGAAATGTGAGAGTTTTAGAATCAATTGTTAATGAAATCTTTGAAACTCTTTTATCTAAACAAATCAAAGAATAAATCAAAGAACGATTTTTCTTCAACTCCATTATCAATGACTTCCTCAACTTTTGGGAGTGTAATTGGTTGACTCATATAAACAAACTGAACCAATACAACATTTTTATTTCGCTTATCAACAAATGACACCATATCAAAATCTTCAAACTCAAAATCTTTCATGAGTTCTTCTATTTTTTCTTCCATCATAGGTCCAATGTCAGATGTTGCCTTATCAAGTTCTTGAGTTCCACCACTTAACTGGTTAGCCCCTGATGAAAGCTGTGAGATACCATCAGTGACTTGATTAATTCCAGTAGCATATTGACTTACACCATCACTAAATTGGTCAATTCCATGACTAAGCTGCTCTAAACCGGATGATAATTGTTGACCACCAGAAACTAAAGTTCCTGAGTTTTGATCGAGTGAATTTAAACCATCAGATAATTGTATTAAACCATCATGAAATTCTCCATACTGTGAGTTTAGCTGATCAACACCATCAATTAATAATTCAAATTGATCTAAGCTGGATAATAAGCCAATGATAGAATCTAATTGTGGGATTAAGTCTGTCTTAATCGTCTCTTGAAATGGCAACAGTAGATTATAAGCTTCTTCAATTGCTGTGGCTTGTGCGTCCATGTAATTAAGTAAAATTTCAATGTTTGGATCACTAGGATCTAATTGAGGATACAAAGCGAGTATTGTTTCACGTCTTAAAGATTGAGCAATCGGTAAAAAGACAGCTGAACCTAGATCATTTTCTAAGAATGACTGCAAACCTTGTAAGGTCACAATTGCCATTTCAATGAGTACTTGTTGCTCAGGTGTAATGGTTAAAACGTCCCCAAATTGACTCAAATTAGAGTTGAGAAGATTAATTCCATCCTTAATTTGAGATGAGCCAGTGACCAATTCTTGACTACCCTGTGACAGTAATGAAACACCCCCCGTGTATTCACCTACCCCATCAACAAAGTCTTTGGTGCCTTGAGCACTTTGACTTGCGCCTGTACTAAGTTCACTAGAGCCTTGAGATAGCTCATTGGCGCCAGAGCTTAATTGTCCAGTATTCGCATTTAATTGGCTTAAGCCCCCGGCTAATTGAATTGCGCCAGAATTGAGTTGACTAATACCATATTGTAAATCACCAATGCCATCAGTAAATTGGCTTATATCAGGTAATTCCATGGCCATACTAAATGGCAGAGCCGCAATTTGAATCCCATCCATTTCGAAATCTTTAACATCGGCTGTTAATGTGTATTTAGCTTCTGTTTTTGGCATACCAGTGAAAACAATTGTCTTTTTATCTCCAGCATTCCCAATAGTTGCGTCATCTGCTTTTATATTTGAAATTATTTTAGAACTAATATTGAAAGTCATGGTTAACAAATAATTATCAAAATAAACAGGATCAACATTTTTATTCTCTTTTGCTGTTATTGTCATTGTTAATTTGCCACTCTTGCCACCAAGTTCTTGGGCACCGATGACTTTATTGTCTAATCTATACTCAATATCAAGTAGCCATGGCAATTGTGTACTTCCACTTAATGCTCCTTGATAAAAGAAGCGGCCCTCATTAACATCTTTAATCACTGATTTAACACCATCAAAGTCAATTTCTTGATTGGTTGTGGTATTAATGACTGACTTGTAACTACCATAATCTGTAATAGTCGTCGGTTCAAATACATCAAAAGCATTCACAACAAAGAGTGATTCAACACTTCCATCTAAATTGATTTTACTGTACACAACCTCTTCTTTCAGAGGATTTGTTTTAGCACTGATTGGTGTTATAAATAGGACTAATGCAAGTACTAGTCCGATTAGTTTACTGAGCTTTTTCATCAGATTCTTCCTTTCCTAAAAATTTTGTATATAGAGTTGTTTTTTCAACAATCGAATCAAACAAATAATAAGCCACTGGCACAAAGATTAGTGTCATCAAAAGACTTATAGTGGCTCCTCGACCTAGTGTTATACCTAATTCAGAAACCATTTGAATGGTTGAAACAGCTCCTAATATAAAACCAACAATGCTTAATATAAGAGCTGGTGGAATAACGGATTGGGCACTCTGATTTACCGTAAAAAAGAATGCATCCTTCTTATTCATGGTCTGTCGGTTTTCTAAATAGTTTTGAGTATACAGGACACCATAGTCTACAGTGGCACCAAGTTGAACGGTACTTATAATCAAATATCCAATATAGTTTAGTGGTGCTTGTGTAAAGTATGGGAATGATAAGTTAATCCATATCGATAACTCAATCGCAAAGACTAAAATTATTGGAACACTGATCGATTTAAAGGTAAACAATATGGTCAAAAAGATAGCTAATATAGCGATTCCATTGACAACAATATCATCCGCTTGAATTGTTTGTGCCATATCATAAGTAATTACACTACTCCCTACTAAATGAGTATCTTCTTCATAATACTTATCTACTGTCTCTCTGACTCTTTCAATAAGACCAAAGGCATGTTCACCTTCTTCAGCAGAGATGACTTGTAAAATAATTCGAGAATAGTCTTCTGAGAGTAATGAAGATATTTGACTCTCGGACAATACTTCAGGCGGAATATTGGGTCCAATCATTGTTACATAGGACATAATGGATTTAACTTCTGGATAGGTTTGAAATTCTTGTATCATATTAATTTCTTGACCCCACTGTCCTTTTGGAACTAGGATTACCATCTGAGTTTCTACACCATAAACATCTTTAACAGCTTGATCATCTAGAGATTCGCGTGAATTTTCCTGAAAGGCACCCATTCCATAGATAAACTCATTATGTCTTTGCCCTAAGAAACTTGGGACTGTCACAACTACGACTATTATTATAATTAATGGCATCATTCTAAAGTTTATTTTGGCAAGCCAATTAAATGATGGAAGAAATGATCTATGTTCCGTTTTATCAATCCATTTAACGAATAATATGGTGATACTTGGTAAGAAGAATGAAACTGAGATGATACTAAAGAAAACTCCTTTAGCAAGAACAATTCCTAAATCTGGTCCAATCTGAAAGCGCATCAAAACTAACGCTAAGAATCCGATAAAGGTCGTAATTGATGATGCCATTAAGGTTGGAAGTGCATCTTTAGTAGCAGCTCTCATGGCATCTTCGGTGTTGTCATACTTTTTACGATAATCACTAAAGCGATGGAGTAAGAAAATCGCATAATCCATTGATACGGCGAGTTGTAAAATAGCAGCAACAGCCTGAGTTAAGAATGAGATATCTTCCAAAAAGACATTTGTTCCCATATTTAAAGCAATTCCTACAGCAATCGCGAGTAACATTAAAACTGGTTCAAGCCATGAATGTGTCGCTAAAATTAATACTATCGCAACGACTGGAATTGCGTAAACCAAAATTTGGGAGATTTCTGATTGAGTGGCTGATTGAGCCATTGATAATTCGACTAATCGACCCGAGATATGCCCACCATCTCCAACAAGTTCTTGAAGTTCTGCTAATACTGGTGGATAGTTATCGGTTTCGACTGTAACCATAAATAAAGCATTATTATCTTTATAGTATTGGTCCGTTGTTTCTTTTGGTAATACTTCAACTGGTAATGTGACATCCACATAATCGTCTAACCATAGAACTGAGAGTACATACTCTTTTTCTTTAATTTGTTCTTTTAAATCTAAGGCATCTGTAACAGATGCATCAGGAATCATGATATTTACATTAAAAATAGTTTCCTCAAATTGAGATGACATCACTTCTAAAGACTTAGTTGATGGTGTATCCTGAGGCAAATATGATTGTAGGTCATAATTAACATTAACAAGCAGGGCTAATCCAAAACTAATGATTGTTGCGGCTGTAAAAATAATTACAACCAACTTTTTATGTTTTAGGATACTGTCGATAATTCTTTTCATTTGGTGTCTCCTATGATAGTATTATAGACACATGTCCATTAATTTTCAAGGAGATTGGTTATGAAAAAAAAGAAAGTTGATAAGAGAATCTTACAAACACGTCAAAGCTTATCAGATGCGCTGACGACCTTACTACAGACCAAAGCAATTGAGACTATTACAGTGATTGATTTAGTGAGTGAAGCTCAGATTAATCGCTCAACTTTTTACTTGCATTACAATAGTTTAGAGAATTTTATGACAGATCTGGAACATGATCATTACGTACATTTTAGAAAACAAATTGTTGAATATTTTGATACTGATACAGGTTGGCTCGATCATTTAATGGACCCTGAAAAAGAAGTAACATTTACAATCTTAGATTATGTTTTTCAATTGATAGAAAAAAACACCCAAATTCAAGCGTTTATGGGTGCTCGTTTATATGATAGTGAATTTTTACTGAAAGTTGTTGATGATGGCTTTGAATCTGCCCATAAAGCACTCCTTGCTTCTGGTCATGATGTTGATATTAATCGATTCAGACAAATTTACTCATTTGTTTCAATGGGATGTGTTGGACTTATCTTTAACTGGATTGGATCAGGCATGAAAGAATCATCACAAGAAATTAGTAATTTAGCTCATAAGCTAGTTAAACATTCCCTTAAATCTAGTTACTAATTATAATACCCATGGCGACGAATCGATTGTTCAATATTGGAGCGTTGTTGTTTTCTATTATGGATTAATGAACCTACAAATAGTCCAACAAAGGCTATCACAATATAGATAATGACATAGACCAATGCTGAGGAATTCATAAAGAATAAAGCGGTTGGAATAAAGAGTGCACCGATGATAATGGCGACCCAAAAGAATAAGCCATTGGTTAATCCGAAAATCAGACCACTAATAAAGGCAATGCTTGGATTTATAATAAATAAGTCAGATAAAAAAGTATACTCGCTTATCCATGGTAATACTAAATTAATAACTGGGACAATATTATACCCAATTAATGAAATTAATATGACAAGAACTAATGTCGGACCCATATAACACCTCGTAACTGTATTATACACCAATTTTGAATGAAAATTATGATCACATCAAAATAAAAACCACAATTAAGTGGTTGTTTTGATATCTGGTGCCGATACCCAGGATCGAACTGGAAGCTGAGCATTACCATTGCTCTGTTTTGCCATTAAACTATATCGGCAAGTGCTAGTATATAATACTTAAAAACTAACACATTTGCAAGCCAATTTAATTTCGAACACTTTGTTGTTGACCATCAATTGTCAAGACCATTAATTCCTTTTTAGTCTCTGGATCTGTTTCAGTGCTAATTGCTTTAAAGCCTAGTTTATGAAAGAAGGCCAAAGCATCCATATTATCCATAAAACATTTCACAGTAACTTGTTGAAACTTATCAATCAAGCCTTGCATTAAAGCTTCACCTATGCCGCTTAATCGATATGGCTCATCAACATTGATTGTTGTTACAACCATGTCTTGTTTAATCGATACAAAACCAACAATCTTACCCTCTATTTCATACACATGAGATTGTGAGCGTAACAGGTGATCTTCTTGAAAGCTCTGGTAATGATTAATGAAATACATCTTATCAATAAATGGATGTGCTTCAATACTATTTCTTAGCCATATATCCATTACAGCTTTTAAGTCTCTCATTTCAAAAGGTCTAATCATTCATCTACCTCCTTTAACATTTCTGATAATGCTTCAATAGGAAAGCCAATAATTGTATTTAGATAACCTGTATAAGACTCTAGGATATTATGCTTAAAATATGCATCTTGAATCCCATAAGAGCCTGCTTTATCTAGTGGTTCATGAATCTTTATATACTCTTTTAATGTTTCATCTGAAACTTTTTTTAAATCAACTTCAGAAACAAAGGTTTTAATTAATGTCTTATTCTTGCCCATAACACATAATGCACTTAAGACACGATGCGCCTTACCATTAAGCTTTTGTAGCATATTAAAAGCATCTAATTCATTCATTGGTTTTTCTAATAATTCGTTGTTAAATTCAACTATAGTATCACCACTGATAATAATATCATCTGTGTTTGATTCGACAGATAGAGCCTTATTGACAGCTAAGTGTTGAACTTGGAGTTCAGGTGATAAGTGTTTTAAATGAAATTCATCAAAAGATGGTTGCACTGATTTAAACTCAGATACAACCTCTTTTAATAATGCTTGTCGTCTTGGGGAAGTCGAAGCAAGAATAATCACTTCTCATATCTCTCTTTTAGTTTATCATCAACAAACTTTGGTACAAGTTTACTCACATCACCATGGTTCATAGCAATTTCTTTAACTGCCGATGATGATACAAATGAGTATTCAGGTTTAGAAATTAAGAATATTGTTTCAATGTCAGGATTTAACATTAGATTTGCGGTGGCTGTTCTTAGTTCAAACTCATAATCCATGACCGCTCGAATGCCTCGTACCATGGCTCGTGCATTTGAATCTTCAGCAAGTTTTACGGTTAAACCGCTTTTTGCTACAACTCGTACATTTTCTAAATGCTCGATTGATTTTTCAATCATCTCAACCCGTTCAACTTCAGAAAATGTTGTCGTTTTCTCAGGATTAACCATCACCGCAATCACTAACTCTTCACATAGATTTTTTGTTCTTTCAATAATATCAATATGGCCCAATGTAATTGGATCAAAAGTACCAGGATATATAATTCTTTCCATACTAACCCCTCTTGTTCTTTATAAATACATGTTTAACATTTGAATTCCCAGTAGGTCTTTCATCCACTTCAAATTCATTCAAACTCTTAATTAATAATGACAATTTCATAAAACCATAGTTACGCGGGTCAAAGTCAGGTCGCTTCTTATTCATCAGATTACCAACATCTGCTAAGAATGCATAACCACTATCATCTGCTACATCATCAATTGATGTTCGAATAAGTTCGGTAACATTTGATCGTTTGCTTTCGCTGACTAATCTTCTCTTTGACAATTTTGGACTAATGACTGATAGATAGATGAATCTATCACAGGCACTAATAAATGCGGTGGGCGTTTTTTCTTCACCCATCCCAATAACAAATTTACCTGCTTCTCTTAATCGGGTTGCGAGTCGAGTAAAATCTGAATCAGAACTTACAATACAAAAACCATCTACTTGATCGCCATATAAAATATCCATGGCATCAATAATTAAAGCTGAGTCGGTTGCGTTTTTACCTGTTGTATACGCAAATTGTTGGACTGGCGTAATAGCATTCTCTAAGAGTTGTGTTTTCCATCCCTCAGTATTACTTTTGGTCCAGTCACCATATATTCTTTTGATGGTCGGAACCCCAAACTTGGCTAATTCCGCCATCATTTCATCTAATTTTCTAAATGAGGCATTATCGCCATCAATTAAAACTGCTAATTTCCTCTCGTTCATGTTCACCTCCATTTTCTAAAATCATGTGGGCGGCTTCTTTAAAGACACCCAATAAACTATTGTCAAAGACTTCTAATGTCTTCAACTCATTTAAATCGTTGTTAATTACTTTTAATAACTGTGCTAATTCTAAAGCGTTATAACAATAGAATGTGCCCCCTACTATCTTATTGTTATCGACTAAAAATTCAATTCCGCCCTCTATCTCAAATCGCGATCTAAAGTAAGTAAATACTTGTACATCGTATTGATAGCGCTCCGTCACAGAATCACTCTCTACGACAGATAAGATTGGATTAAGGAAGATTGAATTAGTCACTCTATCCTGAACTGATTTATCTATTTCACTCTCACTAAAGTGTGGAGATTCAATATTGCCTTCGACAATAACAGCATCCACTTCAATTGTTTTCTCTGAGACGGGCTCAGTGATTTCAAATGCTAATTGGCTCATTGGTTTGATGGTTACTTTAGTACTTGCATCAAGGTCTTCAATGGTTTCAACTGTATACTTCTCTAATAATTCAATATTTTGACTAATTAATGTTTCTCTAACCGCATCTCTAAACATTAAATGATCAATCTGAGCAAATAAACGTCGCCCAACAACCAATGTTACTTCAGATCCAAAGCGTGCCATCATGCTTGCGATTTCTAAGCCTCTTAGTGATTGCGCATCAATTAAGACTCGTCTAAAAAGTTGACTGGTATGTAAAAACTGGTCAAAGGTAAAGACAAATGGTGATTGATACGGATTTTCTTCTGTCTTTGGTGCATTTATAATTAATTGAGAATACTCTAATTCTGTCGTCTCACCTAAATACGTCAATTCTGCTTTCACTGGACTGATCACATTCAATCGTCCTTTTAGAATCTGAATATTTTTGGATTCTAATATTTCAACTAGAGCTTTATGATTCATATAGTCTAATTCATGTTGTTGATTAGATATATGTTCATAAAATTCTTCTGAGGCTTTAAAGTCATTATGTTCTAATTGACCTGCAATTAAACTCGCTTGATAAAGAGCTAATACTTTTTCACTCTCAAAGCCGACATAATGTCCTTTACTTTTTAAGCTAGCTTCGTCGATTACGACGATTTGACCATTTATTGAATCTATAATATTCAATAAATTACTATTTAATCCTACGATAATTGTTTTAAACATGTGATACCACTTTCTCTAAAGACTTATAAATTGGTTCAACAAGTTCTTTGACAATTAATTGAACTTTTGTATTGCTTGGTCTTAAGACACCCGCAATCCCTAACGCACGAATTGATTCAACTTGTGCTAATGATGAATCTTTAACAGTTAATAAGACTCTTGTTTGACAATGTTCAACTTTTTCAATATTGTCTAGTCCACCTAAATGTTTAACCAAATCATTTGCTAATTGATCATAATTTGATGTATTTAACGATACCCTGGCAGGTTTCTTTAAAATACTTCTAGTCACAAACCATAGGACAACTAAACCTAAAATAGCAACTACTACTTTAAGAGTATTTTCTTCAATAAAAATAATTCCAATAATGGAGACTATTAAAATTAAAAGCCCTATAATCAATGCTTGATTTTGTTTTGATAACTTCATTTTACAAACACTCCTTCTTCAATATTATACAACAAAGTCTACTATAATCACATGATTCGGATTGTTGATTCGTAGTGGAATAGGACTTGCGCCAAGTCCAGCTGAAACAAACATCTTTTCTTGTGGGTAGTATCCTTTGGTATATTTTGGTAATAAACCTTGGTCTGGTCCTACTAAACCTTGATTCTTTAGTCTAAATTGGCCTCCATGTGCATGACCACTAAATTGATAAGACTGCCCTTTCAGATTGAGTGGAATTGGATAATGAGATAAAACAAATGTTAATTTATCTTTTTGAATCTCTGGAAGTTTTGGATTAAATGGATTTACGCCAATTACTTGGACATTATCATTAAGACTTATTTTTTCATCAAATAAATGATTTCTAAGATGTTTATTGAATTTATAATCATGATTTCCACTCACACTTAAAACAGTCGCAATCTTTTCGCAGTCATCAAAAAAGAGCTGAGCTTTTGTTATGTCTTTACTCAATGCTTGTCTATCAAGTGTATCGCCTGTCATTAAGATTAAATCTGGTTGTAGTCTTTTTAATTCGTTTAACAATCTTTTTAGTTTAAAACCACTATATGGAATATGTAAATCACTCAATTGAATTACTCTAAATGGTTTTAGTAAAAGGTCTGATTTCAACTTATAAAAAGAAAGCTCTAAAGAGTGATTAGAGCGATAGATAGCACAACTTAGTCCAAGGGCCATTAAAAATGAGAGTAGCTTAGTTTTCATAAGGATATTATACCAAAAGGTATGGTAGAATAGAGAAAATGACAGGAGAAATAATATGGGATTAAATTTTAGAAAAAGAATACGATTAGGAAAATATGTCAACTTAAACTTAGGTAAGACTGGCGCAGGTTTTTCCTTTGGGATTCCGGGTGCTCGCTTTAGTGTTAACTCTAAAGGGCGTAAACAAGCATCTATTGGACTTCCTGGTACAGGTCTTTATTACACAAAAGCCTTTGGGACTAAATCTAAGAAAAACACAGCCAATTCAAAAGCTCAGAATGCAACAAATAGTTTTGAACAGGCTGAGGCAGTCAATTCATATCAAAATGCTTTATACGCATTAAGTCATATTCATAATGAAGCATACGACTTCTTTGACTTTGAGAGTGATCGTATTCAATATGTAACACGTGAAATTGGGCCTTTACAAAAAGAAGCGCTTGCTGAATTAGAAGCGTTTAAACCATCATTCTTTGATCGTCTTCTTAAAAAAGATGCAACAAAATACACAGCTCTTGAGGAAAAAGTGTATGAAGCAATGGAACAGGATGAAGAAAACCGAACGGTCCATACAGTTGAACCTGCTCTTGCGGCTGAGCTTAAAAAACTTCAGCCTAAAGCAATGGATCAGTTTATTAAGATGGTGGGTGGATTTGATGTCTTTGATGATGATGCCGTTTCAATTTCATATCATTATTCAATGAATGTTGATGAAGCTGATGCGATTGTTGTTAATGTTACAACTAATATGGCTGAAGATATTATTGATAATGTCGTAGAAATTACAGATAAAGGTCGTTACAGTAATAAAAAGCTCTCTAAAACAGCCTTTAATCAACGTTGTTATGCCTATATTTGTTCACTCGCTCTTGGTGTTGCGACTGAGGCTTTGGCTGTGACACCGCTTTATCGCTGTCTTATTAACATCACCGATCAATCTGTTTCAACCGCGACTGGCTTAGCATCGAATGAAGTTATTTTAGCGGGTGAATTTGATGAACATCAGCTGATGCAATATGATTATGAGACACTAAATCCAATTGAAGTAGTTGAGAAAAGTAGTGTTGAAATGAAGTATACCGATAGAAATGGATTCAAAGAAGTTGCTCCTATTGGGTAAACTGATTGAAATTTAAGTCTCTCTTAAGTAATATAAGGGCATGAAAAAAGAAGCGTGTCCATACATTACATCTGCCTTTGAGCTATTATCTCGAAAATGGTTTGGAATCATATTACATACCATTTCACTGAATCCACAGAAGGAAGCCCATTTTAGTGATCTTAAATCTGGGATTACTAATATCACACCTCGTATTCTATCCATGAGATTATTAGAGCTTCAAGAAGAAGGTTTAATTGAAAAGTTTGATTCCGACTTACATCATGTCTATCGTCTCACTGAGAAAGGCTGTGAATTGGTCAATTCTTTAAAAGGTATTGAGGACTGGGCACATAAATATTTATAAGCAAAGGAGGCTAATCATAGCCTCCTTTTTTACTTATTAAATGACTGTATCATCCTTAACCCAACAAGAAATGCTGCGCTTATATACTTTGAAATTTCCATAGCCATCTTCATTAATCATAACTTTATCAGGATGATTGCCTAAGTAATCAGCAAACTCTTGTCCTGCATAGTGTTCACCAACATACATTGAAATCAGGGAATCCTCTTTATTGGATAGAATTGTTGCGCTCGCAAATGGATGTTCTTCATCGCCATGCCTTACCCAACCAACAACATTTGGATCATTAAAATAATCATCTTGTTGCCCGTACGCAAAGCTCTTTCGACACAACATTAGCTTTTCAAGCACTTCTGCTTTTCCTTCTTCTGGATATTCTCCCCCAACACCATAGTAATCACCAAAGAAGACACATGGATAGCCTTCCTGTCTTAAAAGGATGATCCCATAGGCGAGTGGCTTAAACCATGCACCGACCCAAGAACTTAACGATTGATCAGGTTGAGAGTCATGATTATCAACAAAAGTAACTGCCATCGTCGGATTAGATTGAACCAGTGTGTTATCAAATATTTTTCGTAAGTCATAGAGTTCATTCGCTAAACTTGCTTGATGGAAATTAAAATGTAAACCAACATCAAATAAGTCAATCTCAAAATCAGTTTGATATGTAAAGTTGCGACTCTTATCTAAATCAGCAGTCCAATATTCACCAAAAATATAGAAACCTTCTTTTTGTTTTTCTAACGTATGCTTCACAAAGTCCCGTATAAAATAATCATTGATATGCCTCATCGCATCGAGTCTAAAGCCATCAACCCCCGTTGTTTCAACTAACCAGTCTGAGTAATGAAAAAGTTCTTCTCTTACTTCTGGGTGTGAGTGATTGATATCAGCAAACATCAAATAATCATAATTGCCCTTCTCACCGGATACACCTAATGACCAATCTTTATTTTCACCAAGAATTTTGTAGACTCCATTCTCACCACTTAAATGATCATAATCAACCCCTGTAAAATGATTGAAGTTCCATTTAAATTCTGAATATTTTCCCTTACGCCCTGGAAAATCAAATCCTGTGAAGCCCTCAATATCATAAGGCTCACTGATTTCTTCCAAGCGATTGTCAGGATTTACTTTAACGACTTTAAAAACTTCACTATAATCAGCACCTGCTTTATGATTTAAAACAATATCAGCATAAACACTGATTCCATGCTCATGCGCTGTTTCAATTAGTGTTAAAAGTTCTTCTTTCGTTCCATATTTAGTTCTTATTTGTCCTTTTTGATCAAATTCGCCTAAATCAAATAAATCATAAATTCCATACCCAACATCAAATTCAGAAGTTGCCTTAGACATTGGAGGTAACCAAATAGAAGTAAAACCGATTTCTTTGTACTTCTCTATTTCAGAAGTCATCCATTTATAGAAGTTTCCCTCAGCGCTGACATACCACTCAAAGCCTTGGAACATAATACCATTACTCATTACACAAATATCTCACTTTCATTAAAGAGGATTACATCCTTCATTCTAAAATCAATATTCGGATTCACATGACTGGCATCATCAAACACACGAATAATCTTTTGCCCATACTCGCCTATTTGTTCAATTAACATCTCAGGAAAGATAAGTAAAATGATCAGTGTTTCTGGCTGTTGATAGGTACTCATTAAATCATATAAAGCATCTAAATTTCTTCCATAATAGTCTGGGAAGTTAAATCGTTCAATTAAATAATCATGAACTTGATCGCGATTAATCATCGACCGTCCATCTAATACAGTAATAATATTTTTCATTAATATAGCTCCTGGAAACTTGCATAGTGATCATCAGTATAGTAAATATCACCATCATCTGAATACACTAATCGCTTTGCGTTTCGTCCCTTTCCTTGGTAATCAATATCTGCTTCAAAATAAGTATTGTCTGGCAATAACCCTTCACGATTCATAAAGCGGTCACCACCAATACTTTTCTGATCAGTAACATCCCATAAATTTTGTTGAGACGGTTCCCAACCTAAATCATAGGCTTCACTTTTTGTAATATAGTTAGGCGGAAGCTCTTGGTAGGTGTGAATATATAAAGCAACTTCATCTTTTGATGTATATACTTCGTTGTAAATAATACCATCATTGAATGTACACCCACTTAGCAACACCAAACTAAGTATTAATCCTATAAAAATTCTTTTTATCATATTTGTTTCTCCGTTAAATATTTTATCATAAGACATTATTTAAATAAGTTTAATAATCGTCTGAACCATGATTCTTGACGAACTTCTTCGATTACTTCTATTTCCTCGACTTTAGAGAAATATCTCCTAAAGACATCCTGAGAATGAAGACGACCTTTGTTTGACAGTTGTTCATAATTTAAATCAGGCTGCATAATCCAACCCATGCTTGAATCATCAATTTCAACATCAAGAATATGATTGATTTGTTCCTTAATATTCGACTGTGTAATCTCAATGAATGCCTCAACCCTTCGTTGTGTATTACGATTTAAAAAGTCACCCGAACCAATATAAATCTTAGCCCGATGAGCTGGTCCAAACCTAAAAATACGACTATGCTCTAAATGCCGACCAACAATTGATTTAATAATAACATTGTCCGTATAGCCTTCAATTTGAGGAATCAGGCAACAAATACCACGAATAATTAATTGAACTTTAACGCCTGCTTGAGAGGCTTCGATTAATTTATTCATAATTAAGATATCATTCATTGAATTTATCTTAAATGTAATTTCACCATCCCCAGTTTTTTGATGTCTTTCAATTTCATGCTCTATTTCATCAGCCACACTTAATCTAAAATGATTAGGCGCAATCCATAAAGCATTCACTTCATCAACTGTTTCATTGATGGCTAAGGCATCAAACAAATGGTTAGCATCCTCACCCACTAAACGATTGCTCGTGATATAGGACAAATCAGTATACTGCTCCTGTGTACTCTCATTGAAATTACCTGTTCCTACATATGTAATATATGACACTGTCCCATTCTTTAATGATGTAATTAAACAAACTTTTGAGTGGACTTTATAATCACTTAATCCATATAAAACAGTGCAACCAGCATCCTCTAGTAATTTTGAAAAATCAATGTTTGACTGTTCATCAAAGCGAGCTCTAAGCTCCATGACAGCTACTACTTCTTTTCCTTTTTCAGCCGCATAGGCTAAAGCTGCCGCAATCCGACTTGGTGAAGCTAATCGGTAGAGTGAAATCTTAATTGAAATAACATCTGGATCATTGGCTGCTTCATGAATCAGTTGAATAAATGGTTGAGAGGAATGGTATGGGAAATGTAACAGTAAATCCTTATTTTCTAAAAAACTTAAACCACTCTTTTGAGTAAAATCAATTGGAACAACGGGTGAAACTGGTGGGTATAAATAATTAGGATAGTTTTGTCCTAATTCTTTTTTAAGCTCATGCCCAAAAGATAAATCAAGAGGAAAATGGTTTATGATAATTGACTTTTCATTGATTTCAAGTTCTTTTACTAAGTATTGTTTAAATTCATCTGATATTTCATTATTCATTTGAACACGAACAATCCCTAAACGCTTTCTCTTTTTAAGAAGTTTCTCCATCACATCAGCAAAGTCTTCGTAA
The DNA here is from genome assembly GCA_012841625.1 of Erysipelothrix sp. Lineage (GTDB taxonomy): Bacteria > Bacillota_I > Bacilli_A > Erysipelotrichales > Erysipelotrichaceae > DUUI01. The sequence goes on from DUUI01000055.1 coordinate 28,463, forward strand.
TCATCCATTACCTCACCACTAACATCGACATCCGCATTTCTAGTTACACGAATTGTTACTATTTCAAGAATTTCATATTTCTTAAACATGGTCGATAAATACTGAGCGATCAACTCATTCGCAAAAAAGACATGAGTCGCTTCATTAATTGTAAATGAGTAATATGATTTCAGTCGCCCTAATGGAATAATCCCATATTTAATCTTCTTATCTTTTGACTCTATTTTTGTCATTAAATACGATTCATTATTATTTAGAAATGGAAAAGGATGATGTGGGTCAATAATTTGAGCACTTAATAATGGTTTTATCTCATTATTAAAGTACTTTTTGGTCATCACTGAATCAATTTTTGACAGATTATTAAAATCAATCACATGAACATTCACTTCACGCAAGCGATTCATTAATTTCTTAATCACACCTGCAGCATCTTTTTCTTCACTATTTAACCAGTTAATCACCTTATCAATTTGTTGGGCTGCATTATCTCCCGTCTTCTCATCTATCTTATTTGGATAAACAACCATTTGGTCACTTAAAGAGCCAATCCTAACCATAAAGAATTCATCCATATTACTACCATAAATGGACATAAAACTTAAACGCTCAAGTAATGGTGTTTCACTATCAACTGCTTGATGCAAAACTCGCTTATTAAACTGAAGCCATGATAGCTCACGATTAGTCATAATTTTTGTCATTGTTTAACTCCTTTTATATATTTAAAACATGGCGAATTAAATACCCTTCCCTGACACCATACTTTGAAACTAAAACTTCAACGCAATTAATGTTTTGAAGAATACCAATTAAAACACACAATCCAGGTATCAAAGTATGAATCCGATCTGGAACAACTTTTAGAATTGTATCTTGTGCTTCACGTGAACCATTCCCACACTTTTCTAACATTAGTTTTAATTGCTTAAGTGTTAGTTGATTTGAATCTGAATAATCATTATCCATATATTTCTTAAGCTTAAGTAAGGCTCTTATCGTCCCACCCACACCTACAACTGAGATGTACTTATTTGTTTTAATAAGCTCTGAATCAATTAATTGTTTTGAGTATTTTTTAATTTCTTTCTGTTCATCCTTAGTTGGAATTAAGCCAGAAACAAATTGTTTATACATCGATAAAGACCCTAAAGGATATGAATCAGCTGCTAGCACAAGTTCATTCTCAAATGGAACAACCTCACAAGATCCTCCACCTATATCAACTAGCACTGCCTTAGGAACACTAAAGTCTGATGTTGCTCCTATAACACCTAGCTTTCCTTCCTCTTCACCTGAGAGTAATTGTACATCAAATCCTGTTTCATCCTTTATTCGATCTAGCACTGATTTTGAATTATCAATGAGACGAAGGCTTGCTGTCGCAAATGGATACACATCTTTAATTCCCACAATATCAACCGTTTGTTTAAATATAGTCAAAATACGAATTAAGTTTTGAAGACCAGCCTCCAAAAGTAAACCAGATTCAATCTGAGCAGCTAAACCTGCCATCTCTTTTACTGAGAATAAAAGTTTAAACTCATCTTTATAAATTTTATAGACATTCATTCGTACAGTGTTTGATCCTATATCAATTATTCCTATCATATTTCTACCTCTACACATATATTATATACTAGATACCATGCTATAATAAGTTTATGAAACAGATACTTGATACATTTTTTATCTTCATCACCAGTCTTGGAGACAATGGTTATATATGGATTGCCTTAATTATTGGCTTATTAATCTATAAACCCACCCGAAAATTTGGGGTCCTTTGTGCACTTGCTTTAATCTCTGAATTCTTTATTAATGATTTTGTACTTAAAAATGTCATCGCAAGAGAGCGACCATTTATCCAAAATAATATTGAATTACTCATTGAAGCACCAAGTGGCTATTCAATGCCATCAGGTCATTCTGCCAGTTCATTTGTTATGGCTAGTATGTTTATCTTGTTCAAACAAAAAGGACGAATCATCGTCCTAGTCTTGGCAACCTTAATGGCTATATCTAGAGTCTACCTCAATGTTCACTTTGTGAGTGATATCATGGTAGGTGCTTTGGTCGGATTTGTTGTTGCTTGGATAATTTATCAGAAATATTCAATTTCTATTAATTTATCATAAGCATCAAAGACCATACTATATCCATGACCATTACCGGTATAGAAATCCATATATTCTTCAAATGATGTTGGTTTATAAATATGATGAATCATTCTCAAAAAACCATTATGAGCAACAATCGTTGCTCTGTTTTTTTGATGCTCATTTAGTAATGAGATTACTTTACGAACCGCATTCTCAGCTCTTACTTTGAGGATATCATAGGTTTCCATCTGACCTCTTTTGTCATTTAATAAAAATGAGTTATAGAATTCTTCCATAACTTCAAGAACAGGTTGATCATCATAGGGTCCAAAATTAATCTCTCTAAACTCTAGAAGTTGATGTGGTTCTCTACCATCATACAGGATTTTAGCAGTATCCACTGCTCTTAATAAATCTGATGAGAATAGTAAATCAGCCTCTGGATAATTAATTGACTCCTTTAATTCTTTTAACTCCTTAATTCCATATTCAGTTAATGGCGTTTGAGTTTGTCCTGAAACGAGTCGTTTTACATTAGCTTCAGACTGACCGTGGCGAATAAACGTGAGTGTTTTCATACATCTACCCTTTCTAATTTAAATGTTAAAATCATTGGTATCAAGCATAGAATTCCGCCTAATAATAATATTTGTGAATACGAAATATATTGATGTAAAAGTGTATTTAATAATGGAACAATGATAATTGGAATATTTGATGTGACAGCTGTCATTACCATATGCCCACTCGCTCTAAGATGTAGAGGCGTATAGTCATTTACAAGGACTTTTTGTGTTAATAACATAAACGGAAAAGTGATTGCTTGTAATACAGAAATAAGAATCATTTGATTCGCAGTTTCTGAGAGTCCATATAAAGCATACCTTATTCCAAAGATTAATGCAGTAAAACCAAGTATCTTCTTGGCTGAAAACCTTTGAATAAACTTAAATCCAAAAATCATTAGTGGGATTTCGACAATGGCCTGAAAGCCCCACCTTAAACCTATTTGATCACTAGTTGAATTAATTTCAATCATTTTATCAACCACTGTTAAACTGTCTAAAGCGTACACAATAAATAAAATAAAGAAAATGACAACACTTAATACATATTGTTTGTTGGAGAGTAATTCTTTTAAGTCCTTCATCTCTAAATTAACTTTATTACTAACTTTTTGTGAATCTGGGATGCCTATAATTAATAAGAGTGTCACTAAGCCACACAGTGTAAACCACAAGGGTAATTCATGAAAACCATAGTTATCAATTATCTGTGCGACAATAATAGACCCGACAGCCCACCCAAAAGAGCCAAAAATTCGAATGAGGCCAAAATTACTCATGACCTCATGATTCACTTGGATAATCCACGTTTCAATTAAATTACTAGATATTTTAAATAGTGCAACAAATAATGATATTAATAAAAAATATAATGAGATTGAATTTCCTAAAGCTGAATAACCCAACGCACTTGTTATTAACATTAAAATTGTAGAAATTAAGAAGTATCGTTTTATGCGCTGATATTTATCACTCAAGTACCCTACTAAAAGTTGAGCACCAATACCAATCAGGGCCGAGACTGTCCACATCCATGACCTTGCGCTTTCACTAAAACCTAAAAAAGTCATATAGGGTATGACTTGGGAAAAGGCCATTGAAAAAACAAACCATGTTATAAAAAATAGGCCAAATAATCTAATATAAAGACGGGCTTTCAATGAGAATCTACCTAATTTGATAGGCGGCTCTTCGATATTGCTCAAGAACAACAGTCATTTCGCGTTTCAGTTTTAAAATATTGAAATAACCACTATTTTTCAATTGTTGGTTAAAGTTTTGTGGACTAAGTTTCAATACTTTGGCAACATCTTTTTGAATGAAATTTTCCATAAACCCATAAGTAAGAACTAGGTATTTAACTAATTCTACTTGAGACTGGCGCCATCTTGACTCAATAAAGTCTGACGTTCTTAAGCTCGCATTGATTAAGTTTTCTAGTGAGTTTTGTTTACCAAGGGAAACTTGAACCCTGGCATTACCATAGTCATTCTTTTCTTCAAGAATTTCTAAGGCATGGTGAGCATTTAATTTACCACTTTCAAGAACTGCTCTTTGATCATTGCTTCTATGAATCGGCTCAGCAAAACCAACTCCAAATACCATGTCATATTCAGAAAGACTAAACTTAAGTTTATCAACAACTTCAAAGACATAGATTCCTTTTTCAAGAACCCCTTCGAAGCTAATCTGATTGACTCGTTTAAAATTCTCAAACAAATCTTCAGAGTATTTCTTATTCATGTTATTAAGAACTTGGTCGATCTTTTTAGCAATTTTAGCACTGGCTTTTTGTGTGCCTTTTACTTTTGCAACTATTACAAACATAGTGTCACCACCTTTAATCTATTATAAGATTTATTTTGTTTTAAATCAATAAACTAATGTTTAATTATTGAATTATTTCTGCGAATGTATCCCCATGGTTTAAATCACCATAGTCAAATCCACGATATAGCCAATATCTCCGTTGCTCAGATGTTCCATGTGTAAAATTATCAGGTACCACACGACCGCTTGAACGTTTTTGTAAAGTATCGTCTCCAATTGCGCTTGCGGCATTAAGAGCTTCCTCTAGATCGCCCTCTTCTAAGACACCAAAGTCTTCAACATGATGAGCCCAGACTCCTGCTAAATAGTCAGCTTGTAGTTCTAAAGCAACGGAATAACGATTGTATTCTGTTTGACTAACAGATTGGCGGATTCGATTCATTTCATCGGTAATGCCTAAAAGATTTTGAACATGATGACCCACTTCATGAGCAATAACATAAGCCATCGCAAAGTCTCCTTCAGCTCCTAATTGACTTTCCATTACTGAGAAGAATGATAAATCAATATAGACTGACTTATCAGCTGGACAATAGAATGGTCCAACTTGTGCCGACTGAAAACCACAGCCAGACTCAACTTGGTCTGTAAAGACGACAAGTCTTGGTTCCTCGTATACTAAGCCTTGTTCTCTAAATAATTCATGCCAGATATCTTCCGTATACGCTAAAACAACGGATGTAAATTCCTTTAATTCATCTTCCTGAGCATTTGTGACAACTGGATCTTGGTTAGCCGTGAATGGTGAATTAGTTCCACCCATTCCACCCATCACGAAGTATAGAATCAGCATTATGATAAGTCCACCAATCCCGCCACCCATTGTCATAGGCGAGAAGCTTCCACCGGTTGATCGTGTTTGTCTTTGACCTCGTCGGTCTTCAACATTACTACTCCTTCTTCCATCTCTCCATTTCATATAAGTATCTCCTTGTTTTATTTTATTTTATCACACTACACTAAAATCTCTTCTGGAAACAATATTGAAAGTTCTAAATCTGTATAATTAGAGTTTTTTCTTATGTCAATTATACACCTAAAACTATATTCATCGTGCATTATTGATAAATCGTTTTGGTTTAAATCTAGGACATAGAAATTCTGATGCTCAGAATTTATGGTTAGCTGATTTATTAATGGAATATCATACTGTGTGATATCGATCCCAAGCTCATTTAACACATGTCGATTGATTGCCTCTCTTGAGGATTCAAAGGCTTGGACCGGCCCACCTACTAATTTATTTGTTTCATTTTGCGTCAGAACTTCATTGAATGAATTCTTTATAACTAAATAAGTTGATAAATAAAACTCTGAATCTTGATTCAGTTTATTAATGTTTTCTTTCTTTATTACTTTGGCTAATGGTTTTCTATTTCTATCATAAATATCATACAGTTCATCTTTTTCTCTTCTTAAAAACTGTAGTATTTCATCGTCATCATCACTGACTAAAAATGAATCTAGCAGTGAGTGTTGAATCATCTGATCATCAATGCCTCTAAAGATTTGTTTTAAAAGACCTTCATAGAAATTATCCAAATTATATAAGACTAAAGGTTTCTGGAGCAGACCAATATGCATCCACGATAAAATGTCAATAACTTCTTCATAAGTACCAACACCCCCTGGCAAAGCAATATAACAATCACTCATCTCAATAATCTTTTCTTTTCGAGTATTCATGTTTTCAGCTTCAATCCACTCGTCGCAAGCGTCAAATCTTAATTCTTTGGCTTGTAAAAACTTTGGCATCACTCCAATTAAATAACCCTCTGAATCCTTAACTGTTTGAGCGACATGCTGCATATAACCAGTATTAGCCCCTCCATAAACAATCTGATACTCTAAGGATAATTTACTGACCAGAGTCTTAATTCTTGATAAATACTTTTGATTTCTATCCATGCTAGAGGCACAAAAGATTGCACATTTATTCTTAAACAATTCCCTCAACCTCCATTAATCGTATCTTGTGCTCGATGCCACCTGAATATCCACCTAATCGACCATCTTTGTTAATAACTCGATGACATGGAATAATGATTGCGATAGGATTTTTACCAATCGCTGAACCAACCGCTCGAACTGCTGTAGGATTATTAATTCGCTGTGCTATTTGACTGTAACTGAGTGTTGTTCCATGCTCAATCTTTAATAACTCATTCCAAACTGATTTCTGAAATGATGTTCCTTGTGGATTTAATTCTACTGTAAACTCTTTTAATTCACCTTTAAAATACTGGACTAATTCCTGATAGATTAAATCAGACTTAGCTCCTTGAGCATATGGGTTGATTTCATTAAAACTCAACTCTACTATTTTATGGTTGTCTTGTTTGACCCAAAGTGGGCCCCAATCAAATTGATACTTACTTATTTTCATTAGATAATCCTTTCAATAAACAGGCTCGTTAGACCTAGGATAAGTAGGAACCCAGAAATATCGGTACAGGCTGTCACAAAGACTCCACTTGAAATAGCTGGATCAATCTTAAGTTTGTTTAAGAAATATGGGATAAAGAAACCTGCTACAACAGCAACTAATGTATTTAAAATCATTGCGATGCCTACTAAAATTCCGAGTGTGAAATTTTGATTAATAAAATAACTTAAGACACCGGTTAAAGATGCTAACACGATGCCATTAAAGATTGCTGCCCCAAGCTCTTTAAGCCATGATGACCATAGATTCTTATCATCGAGTTCACCCAAAGCAATCGATCTGGTGATGAGAGTTAATGTTTGGGTACCAGTATTCCCACCAATGCCTGAGATAATTGGCATGATGGCTGCAACAGCAACAACTTGGGAAATTGTATCGGAAAAGAAAGTAATGACACTAGATGCAATAAAGGCTGTAAATAGATTAACGACGAGCCATGGTAATCGTGATTTAATTGTATCTGTGACGCTTGAATCAACTGTTTCTTCTGCATGGACGCCCCCTAATTGGAGAATGTCTTCAGTTGCTTCTTCTTTCATAACTTCGATGACATCATCAAAGGTAATAACTCCTAGAATTTTGTTATCATCATCAACAACAGGCATTAAGGCTAGGTTGTATTTTTCAAATTCTAAGACAATTTCTTCTTGGTCCATTTTATAATTAACTGAAATTATATTTGGGTTCATAATATCCATAACATGTTCATCAAGTTCAGATGTCACCAATGCTTCTAATGTCAAACTACCCTTCACATGATTTTCACGGTCAACAACAAATAATGTGTACGCATTTTCAACATCATCTTTAATTTCGCGTAAATACTTTAAGACTTTGCCAACTGTTTTATTATCATAAATATTAATAAACTCAGTCTGCATGATACCACCCGCAGTACTTGGGTCATACCCTAAAAGTTTAGTAATTTCTTGTTGATCTTCATCATCAAGATTGGCGATAATTTCATGTCGTTGATCTAAGTCCATGGCTCCGATCATATCGGCTAATTCATCGGATGCCATTTCTTCAATGATTGTTTTGTGTTTGCTTTGAGCAATTTGATTTAAGAGTTCGACCTTATCTTCTTCCTCTTCTTCATTCATTAACTCAGTTAAAAACCAGTCTGGTAAACGATTTAGAAAGACGGTTCGATCAAATTCAATTGATTCATCATTAATTAAATCAAGGACATCGGCTGGATGGATAAACTCTAAAATCTCTTCTAATTCATAGAGAGGTGTTTCAAATATTTGTGTATATAAGTTTAATTTTTTATCGTCCATATTCTTCTGCCCTTTCTAATAAAAACTTTCGTAAGAACAGTTCTGCTAAACTATTCGGCTTAACAAATCGTTTGGCTTCATCGAAACTAAACCAATCCGCTTGATCAATTTCGTAGTTGTGCTCTGACACATCTTCTGATTCTAGTGTGACTATAAAATTAATCATTAATGTATTGGTTCTATTAAAAAAGGCTGTATCATTAAAGACAATCCTAATCACCTCTTGATTAAGTTCTTCTTTAATTTCACGAATTAAACATTCTTGGGCATTCTCGCCCTTGTTTATATACCCAGCCACAAAACGGTAATGGTCTAAACCGTACTGTTTAACGAGTAATATCTTATCCTGATGGGGATTTATAATAATGCATGAAACAGCTGTATTAAAAGGGTCAAATTGAAAGTCATCACAGTGTGAACAATAGCCAATTAGACCCTCATCTTTTACTTCTTTTTTAACTAGGAGTGTTCCACATTCAATACAAAATTTGTTTTCATTTAAAAACATACGCTCCTCCTAACTTTAACAGTATTCTAATAATGTCTCGACAATCTCTTTTTGTCCAAATATGAATGGTGTATCTTGATGAATCTCTCTTTCTGAGCCATCAAGATTAAGACATACCAAGCCTAATTCCTTAGCGAATAGTAAATGAGGCGCAATATCCCAAGGACTTGCGATTCTGATGCCATAAGCCCCTAACCAACCTTCAAGAACACCAATCCCGTCGATGGCACATGACCCAGCATATCGAATTCCTAGCGAATCTTTGATTAACTGGTCTTTATGTTTTACATGTCTTTGCAAAAAACAGGCACTCATCGAAATTAAACTGGTCTTTAAACTCAAATCATAGTCTCGTGTAAATGGAGCATGATTCTTAGTGACACCTTGATGTCTTATACAATGGTAAATATCTCTTTTTATAACATCACAGAAATAGGCTTCAACTGCTTTTCCATATTGATAGTGAGTCAGCAATATTCCAAACTCCTGCCCTTTGGCTACAAAATTACTAGTCCCGTCGATTGGATCGATAATCCAAACTTGTTTATCATTCAAATCAATGTCTTTATCTGTTTCTTCTCCCAAAATTTGACACTCAGGGTACATCTCTTTTATTCTTCGACTCAAAAAGGCTTCAATCTCTTGATCCACATTGGTGACTAAGTCTCGGTGTGAACTTTTTTGTGAGATATGAAGCTTTTGATCCATTTTCATCAAGATTAAATCAAAGGTTTCATTTAGTAATTTATGAATCATACAACTCACTCATAGAAAATTGAGAAACACCTAGTGGTTTATTAATTATTTCTTCTAGGTCTCTAAGAATCATGATTACTTCTGTGTCAATCATGTTTATTCCCTCAATTTCAACCATCTTATTTCGATTATTGACTAAGTCAAATTCCCAATACATTCCATTGTTGGTGATTGGTCCTTTATAATCGCGTGGACGAAGCTGTTTGACACGCTCCAAAATATCAGTAAATTGACTGATTTGTTGGTCATTCATTTTCACATAACGTTCTTCTGTTGATTGTTCATCCTTATAAGAAAATGATTGTTTCTGGTAGTCACAGATTAATTCATATCTCTGACCTGTATATGGGTGCGTTTGGACCCTCATTTTGACTATGTTTGACATACTTCTATTTTAACAAGTTTAGGGCTTAATAACAAAGAAAAACCATGCTTTTCACATGGTTATCCAAAGAAACTTAATAATAATCCAGCTGCTAGTGCTGAGCCTATGACTCCAGCGACATTAGGGCCCATTGCATGCATCAATAAGAAGTTGGAAGGATCTTCCTTCTGTCCTTCAACTTGAACAACACGGGCAGCCATCGGCACTGCTGAGACTCCGGCGGCTCCAATCATTGGATTGAGTGGTACTTTCAGGAATTTATTCATAATCTTGGCTACTATTACTCCTGATGCTGTTCCAAAGGCAAAGGCAACTAATCCTAATCCGATAATTAATAATGTTTGAGGATTTAGGAATGCTTCACCACTGGCTGTGGCTCCTACAGTAAGTCCTAAGAAAATAGTAACTGTATACATAATTGCGTTTTTTGAGACATCAACAAGATGTGGCACGATGCCTACTTCTTTAACTAAGTTACCAAACATCAACATACCTACTAACGGTGTTGCGCTTGGTACTATCAATGAGACTACGACAGTAACGACAATTGGGAATAAAATCTTTTCTTTTTTGCTTACTTCACGTAATTGTGTCATTTTAATTGTTCGTTCATCTTTTGATGTTAACGCTCTAATAATTGGTGGTTGAATAACCGGGACTAAGGCCATATATGAATAGGCAGCGACCGCAATTGGGCCTAGTAAATGTGGTGCTAATTGAGATGTTAAGTATAAGGCTGTTGGACCATCAGCTCCTCCGATAATTCCGATACTACTTGCTTCTAATACATTAAAACCTAAAAGAAGTGCTCCTAAGAATGGAAAGAAGATTCCAAATTGGGCAGCTGCTCCTAAGAGTAATGATTTTGGATTACTGATTAATGGTCCAAAGTCAGTAGCTGCTCCCACTCCTAAAAAGATTAATGGTGGATAGATGCCTAATTCAACACCTTTATATAAATAATACAGTAAGCCACCCTCTTCCATCATATAGGCTTGGGGAATGTTGGCTAGCATCATTCCAAATGCTATTGGAATGAGTAAATATGGTTCATAACCTTTGGCAATGGCTAGATATAATAAGCCACCCGAAATTATTAACATGATGAATTGTTGGATTGTCATTGCTGAAAATCCAGTTTGGTTAAAGAAATCGACTAAAATATCTAACATATGTCTAACCTCTATACGAGATTAAATCTTGGCCATTATCAACGGTATCTTGTTGTTTAACTAGAATATCATCAACCACACCATCGCGGTCGCTGACGATATCGTTTTCTAATTTCATGGCTTCAATAACACAGACAACATCTCCAGCTTTAATCGCTTGACCTGGTTTAACATGTATTTTTAAAACAGTTCCTTGGACTGGTGCTTTGAGTGTTGCGCTGACATTATTTGTTCCTACAACTGGTTGTTTTGGGGTTGGAACAGCGACTGTTGATGCTTCCATTTTTTCTATTTCTACTTCATACACTTTTTCGTTTATTTTAACTCTATATTTTTCCATATTGATTTCCTCCTATTGAACTCTCTTTATTGATTTAATAACAACATCTTGACCTGAATCAATTTGAAATAAACAAGATGCGACAATCTTAGCGACTAACAATTCTTCTTCATCATTTTCAAGAGCTGGTTGTCTTGTTGGTATATCTTCTTTCGATATTCTTCCTAATAAGTTAATGATAAAGGCTAATAGAATTAAGACTAAGAAGACCACTGTCATGGAGAAGATACTCGTCCATATTCCATCAATAAATGTAAATAAGACTACCATTATTGACCTCCTTCAAAGATTTCAAACTCAATCACTTCTGGTTGTTTCATCTGTTCTTCTTTTGATTCGTCTAAAATCGCATTTTGTGAAAATAAGATATAAGAAATTACTTCTTCTTCTAATGCTTCTCGATTAATCTTACTCTCAAGTTCTGCTTTCATCTCATTATAAACGGATGGGATTTCGTCGATTGGAGTTTTAATGATGACTGGATCTCCATTTAGAACCTTGGTGACTACTTGCTGATTAACTTCACCTGGAAATTTTCCATAATGTCCCATCACATAATCTTTAATTTCTTTTGGAACCATCTTATAGCGCTCACCTGTTAATACATTGAGGACTGCTTGAGTTCCAACCATTTGAGATAAAGGTGTCACTAATGGTGGATAACCCATATCTTTTCGGACGGATGGAATTTCTTTTAGAACATCATCATAACGATCACTGGCTCCTTGATCATTTAATTGACTCATCAAATTACTGAGCATACCGCCTGGCACTTGATAGATTAAAATATTCGGATTAATGATTAATGTTCTAGTTTTATATTGTCCTGAATTGATGTATTTTGTGGCGACTGAATTCGACACTTCATAGGCTGGTTGTAAATCTAAATGATCGAAATCTACGTCCATCTTATGATATTTAATAGTGTCGACTAGTGTTTCTAGTGAAATATGGCTGGTTCCATTTGAGAATGGTGAAATACATCCATCCACAATATCGACACCTGCTAGTATCGCTTGTTCAAAGACTAAGTTACTTAAGCCTGTTGTTGCATGACTGTGCAGGTTAATTGGTACATCGAATGTTTCTTTTAACCTTTTAACTAATTCATAGACAACATCTGGCATTAGGATTCCTGCCATATCTTTAATACATAATGAGTCGACGCCTAAATCAACTAACTCTTTACAATAGTTTACATAGTATTCGATATTATGAACAGGACTGACTGTATAGGATAAGGCTCCCTGTGCATGACCACCATGCTTCTTTGTAAACTTAATTGCGTTTCTGATATTATCAATATCATTTAGTGCATCAAAGATTCGAATAATATCAATTCCATTTTGGAGTGTTAAGCGAATAAAACGTTCTAATGTATCATTATCATAATGACGATACCCGACAATGTTTTGTCCCCTTAATAACATGGAAAATGGAGTGTTTGGAGCTGCTTCTTTCATTTCTCTTAAGTTTTGCCAAGGGCTACGTTTAAAAAATCTTAAAGCCGAGTCAAAGGTTGCTCCACCCCAGACTTCCATTGAATGAAGTCCGACTTTGTCTAACTCTTTTAAAATCTTCAAGATATCTTGATGGTCCATGCGAGTTGCGAGCAAGCTTTGGTTACCATCTCTGACACTTACATCATTAATTTTAACTGTTCTCATAAATTTCCTCTCTAAATAACATTATACACGAATACAAATAAAAGATGCATATGTTTACATTAATTTGTTAATAAAATAACGAGTATTGTTTTAACCAAAAATAAAGATCTTTAGATTAGTTTGAATGAATGTCCTGATTTAATTGAATCGCTTGTTAAATAATTATATAATAGTAATAACAAGGTAAAATATAGCTAACTCAGCTGAACAACAGCTGTCGTCCATAAATTAAAAAATACTAGAGGAGGTATGATATTATGGCAACACAATACACATTCAGAACCGACACCGTGACTGCTGATAATCCACGATTATCACAATTAAAAACATTAGTTGAGACCCAATTCTATCGTAATAATGTTAAGAAGGTAGAGACACTTAAGAAAGCTTACAAACTGGCTAAGAAAGATCCTAATACAATTGTGTTAGATCAAAAGATTAAACATGCGGCTGAGCTGGGCTTAGATGAGGATACTAAGATTTTAGTTGAGAATGGTGGGGCTCGGTATGGAAGAAATGCGAAGGCTCGTCGTATCGTTGGACAGGCTGATGACAAAGCATTAGTACCAATTGTTTTGGAGGCTTTGTATCATAATTCAGATCGAACGTTTTACCATGCAGAATCAGTTGTTGGTTTGGATGAAGATTTTATGGTGAGGGCACACCTTTGTATAAATGAGGGTCAGGAAAACAATTTATACTCTTGGCTACTGAATTTCCAAATTTTTAATGAAGAGTATCAAGCACGGTATAAAAATTCGCATCAAATGCCTGAGAATGATATTTATGTTTATGCTGATTCTAAATGGTCACATCCAGATTTCCCTGGCGGATTATCTTATTTTGATCCTGTGCACAATGTCGCTTGTATCTTAGGAATGACTTATTTTGGCGAACTTAAAAAAGGTACCTTAACCCTGGCTTGGGCTACTGGATATCGTGAGGGATATGTTGCTTGTCATGGTGGTCTTAAGATTTTCAAAGAACTTGGTAATAATTATGTGGCATCTTTCTTTGGTTTATCAGGGTCTGGTAAGTCAACACTTACTCATGCTAAGCATGATAATAAATTTGATATTGAAGTATTACATGATGATGCGTTCTTAATCGATTTAGAGAAAGGCTCGTCCATTGCTTTAGAGCCATCTTATTTTGATAAAACAAATGACTACCCTGCTTCACATCCTGAACAAGACTTTTTCTTAACCGTTCAAAATGTTGGGGTAACACTTAATGAGAATAATGAGCGGGTGTTAGTGACACAAGATTTGCGTAATGGAAATGGTCGTACTGTTAAATCTCGTTATTCTACACCTAATCGCGTTGATAAGGTTGAAGAACCGATTAATGCTTTATATTGGATAATGAAGGATGATAGCTTACCACCACTGTTGAAGATTAATGATCCTGTTTTATCTTCTGCTTTTGGTTTAACATTGGCGACTAAGCGGACGAGTGCTGAGATTGGTGTAACAAATCCGACGGCGCTTGTTATTGAGCCTTATGCCAATCCATTTAGAGTGTATGATTTAAATGATGATTACAAACGTTTTAAGGAATTGTTTGAGCATGGCGTTGATTGTTTTATTATTAATACTGGCGCCTACCATGATCAAGACATTGATAAGGATACCACTTTAGGCTTAATTGAGGGTGAAGTTAGAAAAGACAATAAATTTGTTTCTTTCTTTAATCATCCACATATTGAAATGGCTCAATTAGACAATTTCAATGTTGAATTTAATCAAGAAACTTTAGATTTAGTGAAAGAGCGTATTCAAACAAGAATTGATTATGTTAATAACCATAATGAAAAGTTTAAGAATGATCAGATTGAGCCTGAAGCGCTTGAATCTTTAGAAAATATTCTTAAATTACTAACACTTTAAGTCGCTTATGAAGGACAAGTGAGAGTCCTATACTTAAGAGATCATTAAATAAAAACACAGCCCAATACGATACAAAGATTGTTTGTAAAGATATTGGGTTTTGTAATATGATGCGTATGATAAATGTAAGATATGATAAGCCGATAATATAGAGCACTACATATCCAATACTTAGTCCGATGATCCTTTTGTCAAAATAATTTAAGATTAATGCAAAGAATACAAAACCGATAATAAATCCAAAAGATGGTGATGCTAAATAAGTAATGCCGGCACCTGAGGCAAAGACGGGTAGACCGATTAATCCTAAGACGATATAACCTATCATGGTGAATAATATCTGAGTTTTATTGAGTAATAATCCGATTAAACTAACGACGAGCAATTGAAAGGTTATGGGTACAAATCCGATCGGTATTTTTAAATGGGCACTCACTGATAGTAGAGCGATGAATAAAGCAGATTGTGCTAATTGTTTATTTGTTAGGATGGAAACTTACCTCCGCATTACTAAATTTTACTTGATTTTTATTTTCGTCTAAACAAATTAAATGACCTTCAGAGCTAATGTCTAAACAGTAATAATTTTGTGCGTCTATTACAACCCATTTATTTAGCGTACTACATAAATTCTTATAGTTTTCAATGATTTGATTGTTGTCAAGTTTTAATAGTTCATAAAAAGTGTCTAGAATGTTGGTGATAAAACTGGTTACATTTAGATCTTTGTCGTTGATGAAAGTCATGATGTCTTTTAGTTCATTGGGTACTTCTGTTTCAAAAAGATTTATACCGGCTCCGATAATCATTTTTTGATATTTATTTCCTACAATAACCCCTTCACATAAAATACCTGATACTTTCTTAGCGCCTATTAGGACATCGTTTAAGTATTTTATATGAGAGTTTTTAATGTATTTACTTATGGCTATTCCCATAATGATAGTATAAAGTTGAGCGGATAGATTTAAATCGTGTAAGACGAGTGAAAAATAAATCCCTTTATCTTTTGGTGAATAAAAAGATCTCTGATATCGTCCTTTTCCCGCTGTTTGATGGCTTGAAAGTACTAAGCCATCTTTTTTAAAGGGATACTTTTTAGCGAATGTGTTAGTTGAGTCAACTTCTTCTAGAATGATTATTTTTAAATCATGATAGGTAAAATCGTTATTGATTATCATAGAATTATCTCCATTAAATACAACATAAGTGGTAGTGATAGTCCTGATAGAATAGTTGTTAGACTTACAATTTGGGCTCCAAAACTATAGTTTGATCCTGTCAATTGAGCAAACATTGCTGTATTGGCAGCGGATGGGACACTATATGCGATAACAATGACTGATTTCATGAGCGGGTCAATTAGTAGGACCTTCATAATTGATAGAACGATCATTGGCATGATGATTAAGCGGACAATACTTACTTGATAGCCTGATTTATTGGTGAATACTTGTTTCATTTGTTCATCTGCTAAATAGGCTCCTAAAATCATCATGGCTAATGGTGTATTAATTGAGGTTAAGTAGTTAATACTTCTTGTGATTGGATATGGTAATCCAAATGGCATAAAAAAGAAGACTAAACCGATTAGTAATCCTACAATACTTGGATTGGTTATAATTTTTCTGATATCGAGATTTAATTTTTCATTGTATAAAAGTGACATTCCGTATGTCCACGCAAAAACATTGGATATAACAATTATTGGTGTGATGATTGATACGGCTTCGCTTCCAAATACGGCTAAGACTATTGGGATGCCGACAAATCCTTTATTAGTAAAAATTGTTGCGTACTGTTCTAATAATTGATCTTTTTTAAAGAATACCTTTGAGATAAATATCATTAGAAATGTAATAACTATAGAGATAATACTGACAATAACGAGTTGTTTAAGTTTTTCGGTTGTAAATGGTTGAATAAACGATTCAATAATAGTAAAGGGAATAATAAATCTCAAAAGTATATTGGATAAACCTTTTGTTACATTTTGATTGATGAACTGTGTTTTACATAGGACATATCCTACAAAAATAAGGATTGCCATAATGAGAATCTGATTTATTATAACTTCCATATCATTATTATACATAATATAAGCATTTATAATTGTCTTTTCTTTGTTTATTCTTGAAAAATTAGTTTGAAAGGCTTATGATTAGGAAGAAACAAGGAGAGAACATGGAAGCATTTTTACATACAGTGGTCCCGCCTACTGTTATATTAATTGAATTATTAGGGGTTGTTATTATTATCATTGGGGTAGGTAAGGCAGTTTATCATCTATTTCAAAATCAATTTAACTTTAGAAACGAAGACTTAATCATTGAGATTGCGAGTGCTTTATCATTGTCGCTTGAGTTTATCTTAGCGGCTGAAATCTTGATGACGCTTGTTGTTAGCGATATGCAACAACTACTCCTATTAGGGGTATTACTGATTCTTCGTATTATTATCACCTTTGTCTTACATTGGGAACTTAATCATATTGAAGAAAATCAAAGAAGAGAGAGAGAACGAGAAGCTTTATAAGAGCTTCTCGTTTTTTACTGTTCTTTTTTTATTAAATAATAATTAGGATTATAATTGATTAACTCTATGCTCTCTTGTGGATACTGATAACTGACGAGTGGATGATTGATAACCTGCTTGGTCGTTAATCGATTTGTTGTTGTTAATAAGAGCAACATAAAAAATACTATTATGACTGTTTTAGTTTTGCTTAAGACTAAATTTCCCATTCTACTAAGATTTCAACTGTATGTTCAATATCTTCGAAATGCATCATTTCACTTCTAGCGTACAGTACTTGGTTTGGTGCATTTATTTGTGTTGATATTAAGTGAATATTCTTTAGTTCTACTTTTGCTTCTGATGCTATGATTTTGGCTTGGTGAAACGCATCTTTAATGGCCAATTGTTTGAGTTGGTCTTCATCAACATTTTCAGTTGTGTATGTAATATAAAATTCAGGATGGTGTGGTGTTTGACTTACTAAGTCTAATGTCTTACCTAAGAGTTCAAAATCATACTTGAGCTTTAGTTCGAGAGCATGGTGTATTTTATATCCTTTCCATGCGATTACATTTTCTTTATACTCAGTATATTGATCAACTCGATAGGAGTCTGTTTTTAATTCTTCTTGAAACAAGTTTTTTAAATACTTAAAGGCCTCTTGTTCCTTACTAATAACCTCATCATATTCTTTGTTCTTAATAATAATATTTATCGTTAATGTTATTGAATCTACTGGATAGGACTTGGTGCCTACGCCTACTACTTTTAATAATCCCATATGTTCACCTCTTTGAATCTATTATAAACTAAATGTTGCCTATTTTGTTTCTTGTAATCTAAGTCAGTTCAATTTTCCAATTGTCTGCTCGTTTTGTTAACTCTTGTTAAACTATTTTAAATGACATAGATTCTTTTTAACCCGCCCAATTTGAACGGCTATTAGTGGCTATGACTATTGCTGCTAGAACAATCACTAGTGGTCTAGTTATTATGAATTGAAAATATGGAAGTAATAAAATTATAAATTGTAGTGTCCATCGCGTCTTACCGGCTAATGCTTGTTATGTTTATGGCTAAAATAAAACTCATCCTTTTATGATGGATGAGCTTATTTTAAGTTTTTTTAATCTTCTAGTTTTAGCATAATTGCGTTGATTGCTACTATGACTGTTGATAGTGACATTAGTATGGCTCCTACTGCGGGTGATAGTGATAGGCCAATTGGGGCTAGGATACCAGCTGCTAATGGAATAGCGATAAAGTTATATCCTGCTCCCCAGGCTAGATTTTCTGTCATTTTTCGAGATGTCTTTCTAGATAGGTCTAAGAATGAATTTATGTCTTTAGGGTCAGATTGTGTTAATACTATATCTGCTGAGTCTAATGCGACTTGAGTTCCAGCTCCAATTGCTAGTCCTACATCTGCTAAGGCGAGTGATGGTGCATCGTTTACCCCATCTCCTACCATAATCACTGTTTTATCTTCATTTTTTAATGTTTCGACTAAATCGTATTTATCTTGTGGTGATTGATTTGCTTTATATTCAATGCCTAGTTTCTGAGCTACAGCTTTGGCTGCTTTTTCATTATCGCCTGTTGCCATTAGTGGTTGTATGCCTCTTTCTTTTAATGTTTTAATTAGGTCAATACTTGTTTCTTTTAGCTCATCTCCTAGTGCGACATATCCGATTGCTTCTGACTCTTGGACTAAGATACTTATTGTTGCTCCAACTGGAACTTCAATATCTAGTTCTTGTCCATATTCTTTTTGACTGATTAACTTATAATTCTTACTATCATAGTCCCCTTCTACTCCGGCTCCTGATATAACATCAATTGAATCAAAGCTTATAGGTTTAATACCTAGTTGGTTAGTGTAGTCACTTATTGATTGTGCTATTGGATGGCTTGAGCCTGCTTCAATTCCTGCTATTAATGCTGTTAATTCTTCTTTTGAATACTTGTTTCCAATCGCTTCTAATGCGAGTACTTTAAACTCACCAGTTGTTAATGTTCCTGTTTTGTCTAGGACCATAACATCTGCTTTGTTTGCGAGTTCTAGCGCTTCTCTATCTTTTACTAATAACCCACGACTCGCTCCTAAACTTGTACTGCGTGCGACGACTAATGGTATGGCTAATCCTAATGCGTGTGGACAAGCTATAACCAGGGTGGTAACGGTGAAACTGATGGCTGTTTGTAGATCAGCTAAAAATAACCATACAAAAAAAGCTATGACTGCGAAAACAACCGCAATATAGAATAACCATCCAGCTACTTTATTGGCTAATCCTTCAGCTCGTGATGGTTGACTTTGTGCTTCTGAGATTAATGTTTTTACTTGAGAAATAAATGACTTCTCACCTGTTTCTTGTACTCTAACAAATAGGATTCCTTCACCATTGGTTGAGCCTCCAATGACTTGGTCGTCGATTTTCTTCTCTGTTGGTTTAGATTCACCTGTTAATAGAGCTTCATTAACTCGTGAATCTCCCCTGATGATAATTCCATCGGCTGGAATGTTTTCACCTGCTTGAACCCTTACTGTGTCGCCTACGACTAATTCTGTGACTGGTCTTGTTACTATAGATTCATCTTCTAAAACAATCTGTGCATCCTTAGGTAATAATTCTGCTAGAGACTTTTGAGCATCTCCTGCATCTCCTACTGCTTTCATTTCAATCCAGTGACCTAGGAGCATAATCAACACTAATGAGGCAAACTCAAAGAAGAAGTCCATCATATGCTCATCTGTTACAATTCTGATTACTACCGCATAAATACTGTATAAATATGAAACAGAGATTCCGAGTGATACTAAGGCCATCATACCCGGAGCTTTTTGTTTAAATTCGTCTACTGCTCCTTGATAGAATGGTTTACCACCATAGATTAGCAACATTGTAGATAAAACTGCTACCACAATATCTGAATATTGGAATGTAAACTGAAATGGTAATGATATTCCCATCATAGGTGACAATATTAGTATGGGTATTCCTAGTGGTAATGATTTTAAAAATAACTCCTTAAAGTTCCCATGGTGATGATGATGTCCTGCATGATGACTGTGGTCTATATGTTCATGATGGTTGTGGTCCATATGTTCATGATGGTTGTGGTCCATATGTTCATGGTGGTCTTTATTCTTATTTTTTGTCTTTACCATTTTAACACTTCCTTCTATTGTTAGTATCTTTATTATACTCTGATATTTGGATTAATTAAATTCAAGAGACTTTCTACTTTACTGTATGTCTCTATTTGAAACTTGTCCACTCATAGTAATACAACAAAGTCAAATAAAAAAATCCCTGGAGATTTTTAGTCTCCAGAGATTCTACTTAATTATTATTCTGGTCTCTTCTTAACAAGGAATAGTCCACCAATCATTAGAACAAATCCCATTAATGATAGTAGCATATTATTAGAGCTTCCAGTCTCAGGAAGATCAGGTTTATCTACACCTTCTCCTGATGTTTCGCTGTAGGTATTTTCAAACTCTACTGCATCGACTCCAACATATTTTACTTCAGCTGTTAGTGTTCCCTCACCATCATCGGTTACGGTCACTACAACCTCATAAACAGTTTCATCATATGTGATTCCATCTTGTTCATCATTTACTTCGCGAATTGTATAGTTACTCTCACCCGCTTCGTTATAGACTAATTCATCAAAGACTATTAGACCATCAGCGTTATTAGTTACCGTTTGGATTATTTTTCCATCAGCATCAACTAACTCAAATGTAAACTGTCCGTCTTCTAACTCTTGTCCTTTGAGTACCTTCGTCGCTTCTAGTACAACACTATCCTCGGTCACAACATATGTATTTGTAAATACTGCTAAACCATGGACATAGTCTACTATTGCCACTAAATTACCCTGACCATTATCAGTAACAGTTACGACAACTTCATAAACTGTTTCATCATAAGTAACTCCACCTTGAGAACCTTTTACTTCTCTAATTGAATAGCTATATTCACCTATTTCATCATAGCTAATTTCACTAAAGATTACTTTGGTATGGCAACACTTTTTTAGACAAAATCACTAGTTAGTCTTTGTTGGTATTCTACTGGACTCAAATATCCCAGGGTCGAATGAATACGTTTGTGATTGAACCAATAAATGTATGTTGATAATTCTTGTCTCAATTCGTCGAGACTTTCAAATGATCGCCTCCTTACAAACTCTGTTTTAATGATCTTGAATGTTGCCTCTGCAACTGCGTTATCATAAGGAGTTCCTTTCGCACTTAAAGAACGCGAAATTCCAAATGCTTCAAGCATTTCGTCTATACTGTAATTCTTGAACTCTGAACCCCTATCGGTATGAAAATATTCTATGTTAGATAGATTTCCATCTACTTTCGCAAATGCATCCAAAACAAGAGATGGTGTTTTCCTTTCACCACAACTTGATCCAATTATTTCTCTTGCATGAAGGTCTAAAAGTATACAAATATAATTCCAATTGCTCCCAACTCTTACATATGTCAAATCACTGACAACAACTTGCAACTTACCTCTGTCATCGAAATCTCGGTTTACGAGATTTTCTATTTTAGATTCGTTGACTACAGATGAATGGTTCCTATACTTCTTTTTAGTATAAACAGATACCAAATCATGTTTTCTCATTATTCTTGATATCCTACGTCGCGAAGTAAAGATTCCTTTTCTTTGAAGCTCAGCTTTGATTTTACGACTACCGTATATCGAATGACTTTTATAAAAGAAATCAATAACTTCATCTTCATATTGATCGATTTCTTTTATTTTTGGTCTGTATGAATAAATTGCGCTTCTTGAGACATTTAGATATTTGCACATTGAAGAAATTGGATATTTATGCGAATTTTTACGAATAATTTCTATTTTCGTCCCATAATCAGCGCCGCTTGCTTTAAAATATCATTTTCCATCTTTAACTGTTGGTTCTCTTTTCGGAGTTTGATGAGTTCATTTTCATCATCGCTTCGATTATCAGCGGCTTTGAATGATCCTGATGTGGTTTGTTGCTTTACCCATCGATAGACAAGCTGTTCATTCAAATCGTAGTCGCGGGCTAAGTCACCTGCAGACCTTCCTCCGTGGTACAGTTTCACGATTTGTATTTTAAATTCATCAGTAAATTTCCTACGTGTTCTCTTTGTCATATTAATATCCTCTTTCTGTTATTTTATACTAACTAACAGATTTGTCTATTACATTGTAGCCGGTCCAATACTATATTCACCGGACTCCATTTTGATTTCTTTTTCTTGTGATCGTAGGGTCTGTTGTAAGAAAGAATATTTCACTTTTTATGTTTTCTTTTACACTTCTCTCAATTATTGTAGGAGCTGTCATTTCGGTTGTTTTTTCAACCGTACTAGACTTTGTAAAGAGTTTGATTTCTGCAGACGATAGTCCTTTTTGGGCATTTCTTTATTTCATTATCTCTTTAATTATATTTGTAGATATTTTTTGGAGACTTAATATGAAAACTAAAATAAAGAAGAGATAGATAATCAAAAAGCTCTTGATTCTACGATCAAGTATACTGCAACAGGTTTTGTTTTTGCTATAGCAACTTTTACCGATCCAACATATTATGCAGTTATATTGTTAGGTGCAGAAACAAATAGTTTCCTGTTAGCGACTTTGCTAATTACTATCTGGTTTTTGACTAGTTAATTTTCTGCTGTTATTGTATATATAGCCAATCAATTTAATCTTCTAGATAGATTAGTCATTTTCATCGATAAGATCAAGAATAAGAATACGAAGGTAATAAAAAATGTCTTTTATTCTTTGTTAATTGTAATTGTTTTATTGTTGATGATTGATTCATGGTACTATCTGTTCTTTAATCGTTACTTATTTTAAGACTGTACAAGATTTACAAGACTTAGTAATCGTTTCCCTTAGCTAAATTTTGTTGATTGGTTAGAAGCTGTAGGTAAAAGCTTGACAGATCTAAGCCAAAGGATTAACATATATTTGGTTTTACAATTAAGGTAGGTGAGGCTACCGCTAGAATTACGATTACCACCGTAAAAGGATGGAGACATCCTGCACAGGTCAACAGTTGTTATCGAAACAAGGTTTCAACTAGTGTAAGTTCATGTCTAGCGAAGCTAAAGCTTGAACGTTAATAAGCGGTTTACAAGGTTATAAATTTAAAACATCTACCTTTTTGCCTTAAATATTGTATTTTAGGCGTATCTTAGGTAGATTTTTTATTGTTTGGAAAGGAGTTAGATAGTAATGGAAGATTCCCCTCATTGTAAGTACATAAACATAAACGCTGTAAGAAAGCATATTCACATAGGTAGATTAACAACTTAAGAATCAACGTCATTTCATGAAATTGTCGGTCTGGTTTGCTCTGCCTGTGATATGGCAAAACAGTTCTAGAAAGGAACATGTATCATGAAAAAAAATTACACAACTAACAAGATTACCACAAGAGATAAGTTCAAGATTTCTGACTACGCTCAATTAGATAACACAGTCATAATTGATCACTTTAAAACACGAACAGAAGGTTTAACGTCAAAAGAGGCAGATAGCAGGTTAGAAGAATTTGGACTAAACCAAATCTCAATAGGTTTTAGAGATACCGTATGGTCCAGACTATTTGAATCTATTATTAACCCTTTTAGTGTTATTTTAATGGTGATTGCAGTGATCACTTTTATTACTGACGTTGTTATTTCCGCTCAAAAAGATTACTTTACTTTTATTATTATTATATTACTTGTTTTTGTCTCTAGTATGATTTCATTTATTCAAAGTCAATCTTCGAGCAAGGCAGTGGCTAAGTTAACAAATCAAATAAAGAATACAAGTCACGTGTATCGTGACGGGACATTGATTGAAATTCCCCAAGACCAAGTTGTACCGGGTGATATTGTTCATCTTGGAGCTGGAGACATGCTACCAGCAGATATCCGTTTTATTCAAACCAAAGATACTTTTATTGCGCAATCTGCATTGACTGGAGAATCAACACCGGTTGAAAAATTCTCTCATCAATTAGATGATCAAAACCTGAGCTTAACAGATTTAGATAATATTGGATTTATGGGTTCAAACATGATCAGCGGGAGTGCCCGAGGAGTTGTAATTGCGACGGGGGATTCTACATATTTTGGATCAATGGCTGGTTCACTAACTGGAGATCGCGCAAAAAATAGCTTTGAGCGCGGCGTAGATGATATCAGTCGAATGCTCATTCGTATGATGATTATTATGGTTCCTATTGTTTTTGTCATTAATACCCTCAATAAAGATGACTGGGGAACTTCTCTAGTATTTGCTGTTAGTATTGCTGTGGGTTTAACACCTGAGATGTTACCTGTGATTACTAATTCAACGCTTGCTGTAGGTGCTCAAAACATGGCTAAAGTAAAAGTCATTGTTCGCAATACGAGTGCAATTCAATCTTTTGGTGAGATGGATGTTCTATGTACTGATAAGACTGGAACACTCACTGAAGACAAAATCATTGTTGAACGGTATATGAATCTACATGGTGATGATGACAAGCGAGTTCTAAGACATGCATATTTAAATTCCTACTTTCAAACTGGCATGAAAAACTTAATTGATTTTGCTGTGATAAACCGAGCAAAAGATTATAAGTTTGATAGTATTCTAAATAGTTATAAGGTTGTCGATGAAATACCCTTTGACTTTAATCGTCGCCGTATGAGTGTTGTACTTGAGGACAAGACTGGTAAGCGTCAACTAATTACTAAAGGAGCAGTAGAAGAGATGGTTTCTATTTCTTCCTTCGTTGAATTAGACGGCATAGTACATCCTTTAGATGATGAAAAACTAGCCATTACGAAGGAAACATATGAGACTTATAACCGTCAAGGTCTAAGAATGATTGCAGTTGCCCAAAAGAATAATATTCCAGACAGTAATCACTTTAGTATCAACGATGAGAGTGACATGGTATTAATCGGGTTTATGGGATTCCTAGATCCCCCTAAAAAAAGTGCAACCCCTGCTATCAAAGTATTAGAAGAGCACCAAGTTCGGACTGTTGTATTGACAGGAGATAGTGAGGGTGTAGCCATTAATGTTTGTAAAGAAGTTGGCATTGATACCAGCATTGTATACACAGGTAGTGATGTAGAAGCTATGACTGATTTTGAACTAGCCATAGCTGTAGAAGAATGTAGTCTATTTGCTAAACTATCACCACAACAAAAGACACGAGTTATTTCTGCATTCCAAGCTGAGGGTCATACTGTTGGTTTTTTAGGAGATGGAATTAATGATGCTCCAGCTTTAAGACAAGCAGATGTGGGAATATCTGTAGATACTGCAGTAGATATCGCCAAAGAAACAGCTGATATAGTACTACTTGAAAAGGATTTAATGGTCTTAGAGCGTGGAGTATTAGAAGGTCGCAGAACATTTGGAAATATAATGAAGTATATTAAAATGGCTTCCAGTGGTAATTTCGGAAACATCATTTCAATTATAGTAGCTAGCCTATTCTTACCTTTCTTGCCAATGTTACCAGTACAGCTTTTGACACAAAATCTACTAAATGATTTTGCTCAAATTGGGATGCCTTTTGACAACATTGATGAAGAATACTTAACAGAACCAAAATCATGGGATACAAAAAGTGTTGGTAATTTCATGCGTTGGTTAGGGCCTGTAAGTTCAATTTTTGATATTCTCTGTTTCCTAATACTTTGGTTTGTTATCGGGGCGAACACTATGGACAAAGCACCTTTATTCCAAGCTGGTTGGTTTATCTTTGGTACTCTGTCACAAATACTCATCATGCATATGATTCGTACGACAAAGACCCCTTTTATTAAAAGTATGTCATCAAAAGAGTTAACTATGTCTACATTTATCATCGCAACGATTGCTATCATCATGGTGTTTTCTGATTTAGCAATTGGTCTAGACATGTTACCATTACAAGTCAGTTTTATCCCATGGCTTGTCTTGCTTTTGATAGGTTATATGCTTGTTGTACAACTTATCAAAAAGTTTTACTTAAAACGATATAAAGAATGGATATAGGGTAATCTTATATAGCTTATCTATGAGTGATTTAAGTACTTCTCCATCTATAAGCAAAAGCGCTGAATTATTTTGAATTATACCAATTTGGCACAGGATTCTGCATATTGTTATACCAACTCAGCACATCTTTTGCTTGATTAAGCATTGTATTTACTTCAATTTCTCCAAACGGAATAGCCCATGGAATAGATGAAAGCGTGTTACTACTTATGTATAGTGCAAGTAAATTCCAGAATTCAAACGGTACTTGGTTATTGAAATATCCGTCTATTATGCCAGAAGCAAATATAGGCGAAATCTGAGTACACCATACTATACGATTAAATTCTTCCCACGGATCACCAAAGTCGTAACGGTCGAAATCAATAATAACTAACTTATTCTTTTCAATCATCATATTACAAATATGATAATCACCATGCTGGTAGGATTGTGGTCTGTTAGCGAGCAAATGGCGGTTAGATTTTATATATCTCATAATGTGTTCTGCTCCATCAAATTTAATGGGGTTTTCGTTATACATCTTGATTTTACGATCTATTTTTTCATTAAATCGTTGTTCCCAATCTGGTAGATTCTCTGGTGCAGGAATAGAATGGATGACTTTAAGTATTTTACCGGCTTCAAGTCCGTAAGAATACTGTTCTGTATTATTTAGCTGAGGAATGATTTCTTCAGCATCTTCGCCATCAACCCAAGTTTGGACATTATAAACATCCTCATCACAATTTCCAAACGCTACAGGTTTACATATCGAAACACCAAGATTAGCTACCTGTTGCTGCAACCGAAACATCTCTGCCCGATTAGCACTTTTTTCTTTGGGAGTAACTCTAAGTAGGTATTTTACACCATCAGCAGTTGTAACACAGTATTTTTTATCGCACGACCAGCCTTTATTGATCGGTTCTTTAGATACAAAGTGAAATTCTAGTATTGTTTCTGTCTTACTATCTTTTGCCATTTACTTTCCTCGTTTATCATTTTAGTAATTATATCTCTAATTCCTATTTACCACCACTAAAGTCTATACCTAAATATCTTGAGATATCACTCTCAATATTTTGATAACGAGTTAACTCTATTATTTATTCAGTATTGATTGGGGAATAGTTTCATTGATAGTTATCTTATAAACTTAGTTTCTTTTTGGTATCCATACC
>DUUI01000056.1 GCA_012841625.1 Erysipelothrix sp.
TACAATCGTTTCAGGATTCATAGTACTTTGGGGTATATGACCCCACAAGACTTTGAGTTTCAGTATGTTCATCAACATTAAGGGAACACTATAAATTTAAATTGTCCGTTTTCTTGACATAGTACCATTGTGTTTATGATGGACCAGAATACTAAAAATAAACCAATTGTTGAAAATATAAAATCATCATTTCTTAGAAATACAGTTGCTAGGACTAAAAATAAGATTAATTTTATGATATGAGTTATTTGGTTCCCCAAATCAATTCGTAAGATAAATTGACTTAAATGATACAACGAAATAGCACCAAAAAGAATGGCTAATGGAACTGTCAGAATATTCTGATTGATTAAAAAAGCTACACCAAACACAACCAACACAATACCAATTAGTATCTTGAGATAGTTTGAAACAACTATTTTATTAACTTTATATTGCTGCATCATTTTTTAATTGACGATACAACTGAACGATCGCAATTAAGAAAACTACAAAATAGATGATAATAAAGGGAAACTGAATAGTGTGACTAACAAAATATAATCCCAAAAACAAAGCAAAATAAATAATCTTTGGCTCGTATTCTTTTAATATTTTATTTAATTCATTTGAAGTTGTCGGTTGAGTTGGATTAGTTGTAAGATTTTTTGAAAATCTAAATTGACAATAAACATGTAATCCAAAACCCACAACAATGATAATTCCTTTTACGACCATATTAGTGACATCATTTGTAAAGTTAATTGAAACAACAAAAAACATCGTTAAGTATAGTAAAAGTGTTAAAAATCCAGCTGATCTACGATACATTTGCTTGTTAATATTAAGTTTTTGGCCCTCGACTTCCTCAAGGGAAAATTTAGAAAAATAGTTTGACATAAATCAATTATACACCAAATCATACTTTCTGATATAATCTAAGACATGAATTATAAAACATTTACAGAACCTTTAATTAATTGGTACCTTAAAAATCATAGACCACTTGTTTTCAGAGAAACATCTGATCCTTATCATATTTGGGTATCAGAAATCATGGCTCAACAAACCCAAATAGCGACAATGTTGCCCTATTATGAAAACTGGATACAAAGATGGCCAAGTATTAATAAACTAGCAGAGGCTGATATTAATGATGTTTTAAAGGCATGGGAAGGCTTAGGTTATTATTCAAGAGCTCGTAATTTGCACAAAAGTGCTCAACTCTTAGTTGAAGAAAATAGTGCTCAGTTTCCAAGTTCAGTTGATGACATGATTAAACTTCCAGGGATTGGTGATTATACTGCCAATGCGATTGCATCAATTGCGTATAAACAAAAAGCGATTGCTATTGATGGAAATGTAATACGAGTTATGTCTCGTGTTTTAGCTTCTGAAAAAGATTATTTAAAAGTTAAGAATAAAAACGAATTAAAAGTGATTCTTTTAAATTTACTAGAGGATGCCAATCCTTCATACTTTACTCAAGCACTGATGGAGCTGGGTGCTTTAATCTGCCTTCCAACTAGTCCTAAATGCGATGAATGTCCTCTTAATCAATCTTGTCTCGCTTTTAAGACTAATACTCAAGATAACTATCCACTTAAGAAAGTTAAAAAGAAGAATCCAGTCCTTCATTATGATACATTTGTCATTATTAAAGATAAACAGATTTTAATGTCCAAAGATGATTCAGATGGTTTAATGAAAGGGTTAATACGCTTGCCTCAACAACCAAGTAAATTAAAACTGATCCCAATCATGACTTCAAAACATATCTTTTCACATAAAACATGGCTTATAAATGTTTATGATGATGTCTCATTTCTAAAAGAAAACCCACTGTATGAGTGGGTCAGTTTAGAATCTTTAAATAATTATTCAATTATTACTGCACATCGCGTAATCCTAACATCCTTAGGCCATTTAAAATAACAAGTATTGTTGAACCTTCATGAAAGACAACAGCCAAAGGTAATTGAACAATTTGAAGAACATTGGCCAAGATTAATAATGAAATAACAGCTAAGGAGAAGACAACATTTTGCATCGCAATTCGTTGTCCTTTTTTTGATAAATTAAGTAGGTGCTGAAGATTGTTTAAGTTATCATTCATAAAAACAACATCTGCAGTCTCTAGGGTTACATCAGTTCCGCCACCCATCGCAATCCCGACATCTGCAGTGGCTAATGCTGGTGAGTCATTGATTCCATCACCAATCATTGCAACAACCTTCCCTGTTTCTCTTAATTCTTTCACTTTACTGACCTTCTCTTCAGGATATAATTCACCATAAGCCTTATCAATACCTGCCAATTTAGCAATGGCATTGGCTGTGTATTGATTATCACCACTCAACATATGAATTTCAATATTGTTTGTATTTAAGTATTGAATAGTTTCATCAACTTGATCCCGCATAGTATCCATTAAACTTACAAAACCAATTAGGATCGAGTCCCTATAAATAGCAACAGTTGTATAACCATTTTCCGTGATTAGTTGTTGTTCTCTACATAAATCACATTCTTTTTGGTCATAGAATCGACCTATTTGCCATAAATGATTATCATGCTCAACTGAAACACCTTGTCCAGGAACTTCTGTTGTTTCAATTGTTTCTAAATTGTTTACAACAATGTCCTTTAAATGATTAGTAATGGCCACAGCTAAAGGATGCGTAGATTGTTTTTCAGCCGCATACAAAATCTCTTTCACATATTCTTCATCAATATTATCCTCAAGCACAATCTGTATGACTTGGGGTGTCCCTTTAGTAATAGTGCCTGTTTTATCCATAACAATTGTATCCACTTTACTTAAGGTTTCAATATGAGTTGCGCCTTTTATTAATATACCATGTCGTGCTGCATTGGACATTGTCGCTAACATTGTCGGAAAAATGGATGCCACTAACGCACAAGGACTTGCGACTACTAGTAAAACAATTCCTCGATAGAAAGATGTTTGCCAGTCCCATATGTTTAATAATGCTGGAATAATCATCATTGCGATTGACATGAATAAAACAAGGTATACATATTTTTCTTCAAAATTTTCAATCCAAGATTGAGTTGGCGTTTTTTCACCCTGAGCCGTTTCAACAAACTTAACTATTTTTTGAACCATAGATTCAGAAGGATTCTTTTTAACAGTTACATAAATCGTTGATTCCTCATTAATCGAACCAGATAAAACTTCATCGCCTACCGTTTTATTTACCGGTACAAATTCACCAGTTAATGCTGCTTGATTTAATGCAGTCGAGCCATGACTAATAACACCATCTGCTGGGATAACTGCTCCAACCTTAACAACGACTGTCTCATTGAGCTGTAAATCACTGGCTGATATTTCTATCTCTTGATTATTTCTCAAAACTATTGCTGTTTGAGGGGCTAGGTTTAATAATGACTTCAATTCTTTTTCAGATTTAGCCATTGAATATTCTTCCAGAACACCCGAAACGCCGAATATTAAAATTAAAATTGCTCCTTCTTGATAATTCTGAATAGCAAAAGCACCTAAGGCTGATAAAAGCATTAGTATTTCTACATTAAGTGATTTATTTTTAATTGTATCAGATATACCTTCAACTGCTTTAGCTCGCCCTCCTATTAAAAAAGCTAAAGCCCAAAGAGTTATTGTTATTGATGTGTCTTTGTTACTGCTCATGATCCAAGCAAATACAATAAAAACAAATGAAATAAGCATACTGATTAAATTGAGTTTTAGTTTTCTGTCCATAAAATAACTCCTATAATGATAATGATTATCATTTTCATTATTTTATAACATAATTAAGATAAATTCAATACCTAAAATAAATAAGAACTCAATTTCTTAAGTTCTTATTACATACTATAATAAGCAGCGACTCCACCAAAGACTCTAAATGCGAGACTAAACAAGCCATTTATACTAAATAAGCTTCTTACATAACTCATAAAATATGGAATAACAGAAAAATTATACATAAATGATGGCATAAATACATCACTCACTATAATAGACAGTATATAGACAGCCACAGCCAAGTATTTAAACTCTTTACCAATTCCATGACTAACATATTGTAATGCTTGTCCTACCGCATATCCAACTATCACATAGATAATGCTAAAGGTAATTGGCAACATAGCTTCAGCAAAATAATGGATTACTCCAATAACTATAGCAATAGGTATTCCAAATAATAAAGCTCTTTGAAAACGTTGTTGATTATTCATAGGTCCTGGTTTAAATATATTCATGCTTACACCTCAATGGAAAAATTATATCATACTTAGCTACTTAAGCAGAAAAAAAGGAACCCGAAGGTTCCGATTAACTTTAATTAGACAAGTTTTTTAAATTCGTCGTAAACAAATTGTACTTGAGGACCAACAACAACTTGAACATTGTTTTTAGAAGGTCTAATAATTCCAGAAACACGAGATTTCTTAATTTCGTTTTCATTAACAAGTAAATTGTCTTTTACATCAATACGTAAGCGAGTGATGCAGTGTTCAACGTGATCAATATTGTCTTTACCGCCAAGACCAGCAAGAATTTGTTGAGCCATGGCTGTAAAGTCTGTTGAAGCAGCGTCTAATACTTCGCCTTCATTTTCATCTACATCATCTTCACGTCCAGGAGTCTTCATATTAAATTTAGTGATGAAGAAGCGGAACACAAAGTAGTAAATTGCGAAGAATACGAGTCCTAATGGGATTAACATCAGAATGTTAGTCGCAACAGGGATATTGAAACTTAAGAAATAGTCAATAAATCCTGCTGAGAATCCAAATCCAGCAATCCATTGGAATGTTGCAGCAATAAATACTGACACACCTGTTAACACAGCGTGCAATAGGTAAAGGACTGGTGATAAGAACATGAATGAGAATTCAAGAGGCTCTGTAACACCTGTTAAGAATGAAGCGAAAGCTCCAGCCATTAGTAATGATCCAGCAACCTTTTTCTTTTCAGGTTTAGCTGTGTGGTACATTGCTAGTGCAGCACCAGGAAGACCAAACATCATAATTGGGAAATATCCAGCTTGGTACATACCAGTTGTAACACCTGGTAAAGTAGAAACAGTTCCACTCCAGAAGTTACCAATGTCGTTAATTCCAAATCCATCAAACCAGAATACTGAGTTTAATGCGTGGTGTAATCCAGTTGGAATTAATAAACGGTTAAAGAATGCATAAATACCAGCTCCTAATGGACCCATTTCAGCAATGGAAGTACCGAAAGTAACTAGTGCTCCGTAAATTACTGGCCAAATAAAGTATAGGACACCTGATACGGCAAGCATTACGATTGAAGTTAGGATTGGACCCAAACGACGTCCACTAAAGAAAGCAAGAGCGTCTGGAAGCTTCTTATCAGAAGCCCAGTTGTAACAAGCGGCCCCGACAATCCCCGATAAAATCCCGGTAAATGCGTTACTAATTTTCCCAAAACCTTCTGTAGCTAATACTTCACCGCCACCACGAAGTTGTCCAACAACTCCTTCTGATAGTAAAGTAGTAACAACTAACATAGCAACTAGCCCAGAAAGAGCTGCGCCACCACTACCATCTTTAGATAATCCATAAGCTACCCCTACAGCAAAGATGATTGGAAGGTTGTCGATAACTGCGCCACCAGCTTTGATTAAGAATGCAGCTACTGGACTATTATCTCCCCAACCTGTTGGGTCAATCCAATAACCTATTCCTAACAAAATAGCAGCAACAGGTAATACAGCAACTGGATTCATTAAAGCACGACCCAGTCTTTGTAATTGTTTCATCATATTTTTTCTCTCCTCCTATGATGTTCTGAAATCTTTTGTTTTTATATTACTTCCCAAATAATATAAAAACCTGATTTATGTGAAATCAATTTTCACTAAACACACAATATCACATTTTTATTTTCTAAACAACTATTAACCTCCCTTTACTTAAGTAAAGATACCATTTTACGGTATTTTACTGGTAAATTAATGGGTAATATTAACTAAACTTTTAAATATGTTTACTCAATACTCAGCTTATCGCTATCCTTCTGTACTAAATTAACTTTATGATTTTTATTCAACAGCAACACAAAAAAAGTCTCAAACGAATCTATCGGATAAGAGACTAGTCACAAATTACATTCAAAATCATCATTTATATGTCTTCTCTTGTATCGTAAATAGTGCTTACATTTTGTATTAATAAATTGTAGAGTTTCTTCATGTCATCAGAATCAAGAGCAGAGCCTTTTAGAGTTATATCTGACTGAGTTAATCGATTAAAGGAATTAAAATCAATTAAGTCTATTTTATTAAAGTATGAGACTGTTACTTTAGAGTCTAAATCAAAATCCTTTAAAATACTTTGAACCGTCTCAATTTGTTGTTCCATCTGAGGGTTACTGGCATCAATCACATGAATCAGAATATCAGCCTGTCTTACTTCTTCTAGGGTTGATTCAAAAGCAGCCACTAAATGAGTTGGTAAATCAGAAACAAAACCAACTGTGTCACTTATTAGAAATGGTGAGTCTTGATGATTTACACGTCTTGTAAATGGTTGTAAGCTCGCAAAGACCATGTCTTTTGTTTCCACTTTTAAAGTTGAGCGAGATATCTGTAGCATCGCATTCAATATCGATGATTTACCAGCATTGGTATACCCCAATAGACACACTAAAGGGATTTGGGACTGTCTTCGTTTCAGCCTTGTTTGAAGACGATGTTTCTTAAGTGATTTAAGTTTCTTTTTATATGATGCAATTTCTCGCTGAATATGACGACGATCACTTTCAAGTTTAGTTTCACCTGGGCCTCTTGTTCCTATCCCACCGCCTAATCGTGATAGATATGGACTACGATTGACTAATCTTGATAAGCGATACTCATGTTGGGCTAGTGAGACTTGAAGCTTCCCTTCACTAGTGATTGCCCTACTGGCGAAGATATCTAGAATTAACATTGTCCGATCGATGACTTTTATATTTAATGCTTCTTCCAAATTTTTTAAATGGCTCCCTGTTAATTCCATGTTAAATAGCACAGACTCAGCTTTTGTTTCTTCAATACGTTCGATTAGTTCTTCAATTTTGCCCTGTCCAATGACAAAAGCGCGTTGATAAGCATCGCGTTTCTGACTTATTACTGAGACAACTTCGCCATTAGCTGCTTCAACTAATTCTGTTGTTTCTTCTAACTTTCTTTCAAAGTCTTTATCATATGGAAAGATATCAACTCCTACTAAAATGACTTTTTCTCTAATATTAAACCTCTTTCTCAAATGGATACTGTAGGTCAATCTGCCTGCGTACCTCATCCATAATATTTAATACTCGTAATGATTCGCTATGCGTCATGGATTTAACTTTTAACTGATCGTTTTCAATCGCATCCACTGTTTCATAGACTTCATATTCATACCCTGTAATATAATCGAAATTAATCTCTTCTAATACTTCATGTCCACTGTCCTTAACAATTGCTTTTTCCACTTTAGGAATGCCGTGCAGTTCAATTAAGCCATTTTCATACGATAAAGTACTAATATCACTCATAATAGATCCAATCGAGGACTGTAAGGTTGCTAGCATGCCATCAGTAAATTCTAATAAAATAACAACACTTTGGTCAACTCCTAACTCAGTATCTTTTGAGAGTGCTTTGATAGAGGTGACCTGTGTATCATTAAACATACAAGCCACTGTTATTGGATAGATTCCTACATCAAGTAAAGATCCTCCGGCTAGATTTGGATTGACCATCCTATCCACATCTTGTTTTTGAATGCCTAGAGATGCATGAACATTTAACAGTTTGCCAAGATTATGCTTAATCGGAAGTTCTTTGACAGTTTTTACAAATGGCATATAGCGAGGCCACGTTGCATCCACTAATAATGTTTCATTTTCATGTGCAATTATTAAAAGTTCTTCTAATTCTTTGGCATTAACACAAATTGGTTTTTCGCATAAGACTGAAATCTTGTTTTCCAAGAAATATTTACTCTGCGGAAAATGCGCAGTATGAGGTGTGCCGATATAGGCTAAATCTGTTTGATTGTCGTAAACAACATCTTCTAAGGATGTAAAGACTTTTTCTATCTTGTATTTTTGAGCAAACTCAGCACCTGTTTCTGCTTTTCGACTTACAACGCCGTATAAAATAATATCATCTGGTAACTGATTGATTGTTATGGCCATTTCCTTACTAATTTCGCCTGTCCCAATAAGTGTTACCCTAATCATTTAGATGGGGTAATTTCTATCCAGTACCCATCTGGATCCTCTATAAAATATAATCCCATTTTTGGATTTTCATAACAAATAACACCTAGGTCTTTATGAAACTTGTAGGCTGCAGGATAGTCATCAACCTCAAAGCATAAATGCGTTTCATTTTCTCCTAATTCATAGGGAGAATCAACATGATCATTTAAATATGTTAACTCTATTTCGAAATCACCGACTTCATCTTTTAAAAACGTAATTGTGAAATCATCGTAAATACCCTGTTTCTTGACACTCATATTGAGTGCTTTTTCATAAAAATCAATTGACCTCTGTAAATCTTGGACATTGATATTCATGTGAACCATTTTAAACTTCATATTATCCTTCTTTCTTTTTTGTTTTGGTATAAAACTGGATAATGATAAAAACAATATAGATTACACTTATTATTATATATTCAATGACTGAAAAAGTATTGTATAGTGAATATTCAAATAAAAGTTGATGAACAATAAAAGTTAGCCCGATAAAATTGATGATGTTTTTTCGAGAATATACTGAATACAAAAGAATAAAGCCAGTTAAAATGGCTAAACTTGAAAGTAAATTATTAAACCAATTTTTACTAACTAGAAAATACATTAAACCATTATAAGTAATCAGGATAAATGGAATACTAAGTTTCAATGATCCGACAGCCTTAATTCGATCTAATCCTAATTTTACTCGAGGCAGTGACCAAGATGAGATCATTAATAATATAATATAATTGAGTGATAATAATAACGTTAGATATGACAAACCTTCATGTCTATTTTGTAATGATAAACTAAACAAAAAGTAGAAGAGTGAAAATCTAAGCCCTATTGTTATTGATTCCATTTTAACTTGTGACCCATACCACAAGAGAACAGTAAAACTATGGAATAGTAAAACAATCCACTGCCATAGTTTAATTTCGACAATATAATTAACTAACAGTAAAAGACCAATGACGAGTGCCCAAGCAATAGTTCTTTTTAGCCAGTTATATTCTTTTAAGACTCTTTTACCCTTATTAAAAAACATTAGACATCCTTCATAGTTAGTGAAATACGTTTCTTTTGGACATCCACTTCTAAGACTCTTACTTTCACGACTTGTCCGACTTGAACAACTTGCGTTGGATCTGAGATAAAGCGATTAGCTAATTGTGAGATATGAACTAAGCCATCTTGATGAACACCTAAATCAACAAAGGCACCAAAGGCTGTCACATTTCGTATGACACCTGTTAAAACTTGATTTGGCTTTAAATCTTCTATACTCATTACTTCACGGATTAAAACTGGCGACGGGAAATCATCTCTAATGTCTCGTGCTGGGGTTGAAATCGCATCAACTATATCGGTTAATGTTTCATAACCCACCTCATGAGTTTTTCCAAACTCTAATAAGTCTTTTTCGTTTACTTTATTTGGGTGATTAAATTTGAGGTTAAAGCTTTTAATCAGTGTTTTGGCTATCTTATAAGACTCTGGATGAACAAAGGTATTATCTAATTGTTCTTTAGGATTTTCAATACGCAAGAAACCAGCACATTGTTCAAATGCTTTTGCGCCTAATTGTTTAACTTTTTTAAGCTCATTTCGGCTTATAAACTGACCATTCTGTTCTCTATAATTGACGATATTACTAGCAATTGTTTTGTTGACTCCTGAAACATATGACAGTAATGATGGTGATGCAGTATTTAATGACACACCTATTTGGTTAACGACAGATTCAACGACACCCCCTAATAAAGTATCGAGTCGCTTTTGATTCATATCATGTTGATATTGCCCGACCCCGATTGATTTTGGATCAATTTTGACTAATTCAGCCAATGGATCTTGAACACGTCTGGCTAATGACACAGCACTTCTTAAATTTAATTCTAATTGAGGAAGTTCTATGCTTGAGATTGGGGAAGCGGAGTAAACAGATGCTCCTGATTCATCAACCATTAAATATGGAACATCTAGCTTATTTTCCTTTAGAACATCATTTAAGAATAGCTCAGTTTCGCGGCTTGCGGTTCCATTTCCTAAGACTATTAATTCAACATTTTGTTCTTTGATGACTCTTATAACAGTATCTTTTGCTGTTTGTAATCGATTCTCAAATAAGATTGGAAAAATTAATCCTGCATCTAATACTTTTCCTGACTCATCAACAATCGCCCATTTACAACCATTTCGATACCCTGGATCTAGGGCTAAAACGACCTTTGTTTTCATTGGAGGTACTAATAAAGCATTTCTTAAATTAACTGAGAATAAATTGAGTGCTTCTTCATGGGCTTTAAGAGTTAAATCGTTTCTAAGTTCATTTTCAATTGAAGGTCTAATTAAACGTTTAAATGCATCATCAATAACTTCCATTAATAATTTATCAGCGAGTGATTCTTGTTTATTACATTTAAAATATGAGACTAAATGACGTTCCCATAAATGGTCGTCAAGTTCAATTGAGACTCTTAAAACATCTTGTGCTTCACCTCTGTTGATGGCTAAAACTCTGTGATTAGCCATCTTATTATATGGTTCACTATAGTTGTAATATAGTCTAAAGACAGTGTCTTCTTCAACTTTTGAAACAGTCTTAATTAATCCATGTTTACTGTATTCACGTTTTAGAGCATTTCGAATGTCAGCATTATCTGAGACTTCTTGGGCTAATATATCTTTTGCTCCTAAAAAGACATCTTCGATTGTTTCTAGTTTTTTTAGATTTTCAATTTCAGGTTGGTTCTCAAAATACTCTTTGGCTGATTGATTAATATCACTATCACTTGCCTTGTCTTTAATCATATCAGCTAAAAACTGCAGACCTCGCTTGATGGCGACCCCGGCTCGGGTTTGGCGTTTTGGTCGATATGGACGATATAAATCTTCTAATTCGCTTAAGGTTGTCGCTTTATTAATCTTTTCTTCTAGTTCTGAATCACTAATTTCTAAATCGTTTAATGTATTAAAAATAGTAATACGTCGCTCTTGGACATTTACTTTTTGTTTGTAGTCATCTTCAATTTTTCGTAATTGTTCATCATCCATTGAACCAATTTGTTCCTTACGATAACGAGCAATAAATGGTATTGTATTTCCTTCCTGTAGTAAATCTAAAAAGTTATTAATATGTTTTGCGCTTAGTGATAAATCACTCGCAATGTCTAATGCATAGTCCGGTGTTTTTTTCTCTATAATTTTCATGAGTTTATTATACAAGGTTTTTAATAAAGAATCTTTCTTTTGTTTTAAGAAGTCCTTAAGAATTTCTTCATAATTAAAACTTAGAATTTAAACGAAGGAGATAAGAACATGACTATTCTAAAAGTAAATGATGTTACTAAAACATATAAAACAAAATTCACTAACAAAGCAGTTGAGGCTTTGAGAGGTGTATCTTTTAGTGTTCAAGAAGGAGAATTTATTTCAATTATGGGTGAATCAGGGTCGGGTAAGTCGACCCTTCTCAATTGCCTAGCAACTCTAGATAAACCTACATCTGGTTCAATATTGCTACAGAGCCAAGACTTAACAACAATTAATGATAAACAATCAGCTCAATTTAGAAGACAACAATTAGGCTTTGTTTTTCAAGATTTTAATCTACTTAACACATTGAGTGCTAAGGATAATATTTTACTACCGCTTGTTTTAGATAGAGGTCTAACTAACAAAACTAAGGATAATCTGATGCAGTTAACTAAAACATTAAATATTGACAAGATTATTTCTAAATACCCTTATGAATTATCTGGTGGAGAAAAACAAAGAGTTGCGATTGCTAGATCATTAATCACCTCCCCTAAACTACTATTAGCAGATGAGCCTTCTGGTGCTTTAGACTTCAAGACATCGACCAATTTATTTGCTCTCTTTCAGAAGTTTAATAGTTTTAATCAAACGATTCTTATGGTGACACATTCATCACTGGCTGCATCTTATTCGAATCGTGTCCTTTTACTAAAAGATGGCCACATTGTTGATGAAATTAACAGACATAGTTTGTCAAATAATGAATTTCAAACACTCATTAATGATCGACTTTTAGCAGTTCAGGAGGTTCACCATGTTTTATAAAGTTAAGTTAGCTACTAATAATATCAAGGATAATCTTAAAACTTACTTACCGTTTATTTTTACTGGAGTAATGACTTATATTCTTTTCTCTAGCATTAACAATTTAAAAGCGAATCCTTCTTTAGGACAATTCAAGGGTAGCAATACATTAGAGATTGTTTTGAATATTGGCCTACCTGTATTTTTATTTTTCTTTTTACTCATGTTTATTAATGTTAGTCGATTTACGTTTAAACTTAGAAGTAAAAGTTATGGCTTATATCATGTTCTAGGATTTTCTAAGAATGATATCTCTATGGTCTATTTAATTGAGACTGTGGGTATCTTTCTGATCAGCTCTATAGTAGGCTTTATTGTTTCGATTGGATTTGATCGAATACTCTTCTGGGCATATCAAGAAATTAATCAATCGGAATTAATTATTCAGGTTGCTTTTAGTTTAGACGCTTTGGTTCAAACACTATCCAGTTTATTGTCTTTATTCTTGGTGTCATCACTTGTTGTTCTTTATGTTATATATAAATCTAATTCTATGGATTTATTAAAGGATTCAGATGTTGGGGAGGAGCCTCCTTCTTATAATTTAATTATAGCGCTTGTGGGAATCATTCTTTTAATTGGTACCTATTATTATGCCTCAACGATAAAGAGAGGATTTCTTTCTGAGGAGAACATTTTAACTTTATTAATTACTATTCTTAGTGCAATCATTGCGACCTATTTAATCTTTACGAGTTCTTCTGTTTTTATATTAAATAAAGTAATAAAATCTAAGAGAATTTTTTACCGGCCTAAGGCAATGGTTATTTTGTCTAATTTGTATTTTAGAATGAAGAAGAATGCTTTTAGTTTATCGAGTGTAACAATTTTAGCTACAATGGCTATTTTTACTTTTGCTGTAACGTCGATGTTATTTGTAAATTTGTATCGAGAACTTCCCCTTCCTGCTACTGATTTTACTTTAAAAACTTATGATAATGAAACTCTTGATTTAAATGGACAACTAGATTTAGTGGGTGAATTAGATTTAGTTGAATATGAAAACCTTTATTATGATGAGGCAAGACTGGAAATTCAGTACCTTAATTCACATAATCTGAATGAGGATATTGGTTCCTCGATGACAACTTTTATGAGACTGTCAGATTATAATTTATTGTACAGTTCTAAAATCATCCTTAGTGATAACCAAATTATCTTAGTTGCTCTTGATTATTATCAAAATCAATACGATGTAAGAAAAATTAAAATGTTGGACAAGATTTATACGATTACTAAATATGATAATCGAATGTTTGAAGATTATATCTTTGATTTGGCTACAATAGTGGTCGTGGATGATTCTGAGTTTACTGATTTAATTAACAAATTTAGTGTTGATTTAACTGATAATAAGCGTTTAACTGACGTTACGTATTCTCATTTCAATGTTGTTGATTCTAATAAAATGAGAGTCTCAAATGATGAGTATGAAGCGTTTGTTGAGGGTTTCAGTTTTGAAACTGAGATTGGGTATGGTCTGTCTTTTAATAGAATTAATCAAGGGAATATGAGAAATACTTATAGCTCTTTGCTTTTAGTTGGTTTTATTTTTATTGTTATCTTTATTCTAAACCTGTTTATTACTCTTTATTTCAAATACTATCAAGAGGCTCTTGAAGATCGCAGACAGTTTAAAACTTTACAAAATGTTGGTTTAAGTTATGGTGAGACTAAAAAGACATTAACAAGCCAAATATCGCTTGTTTACTTCTTACCGCTGATCTTTGCGTTGTTTCATATCTACTTTGCGCGTAATGGACTCTTTGTTATTGGTTCGATGTTTGAGATTATTCCACCATCATATCAGGGTGATGTGTATTATGCTCATCAGAATGGTTCTTTAATTATTAGTATTGTTGGATTTAGCGTACTTTACTTATTAATGTTCTTTGTGATTAAAAAGTTGGCTTATGGTCTTGTCATTTCGAAGGAAGAAGTACAATAAACAAAAACTTTAGTGTATAATTAAAATATGTTTCAAACCTATAAAATTAAGAAAATCTTAAACAACAATGTGGTCTTAGCGACTCGAGGGTTTGAAGAAGTTGTTGTCGTTGGTTTAGGCTTAGGACATAATTTAAAGCCCAAGGATGTTATTCCACAAAATATGATTGAAAAAGTCTTTGAGCTAAAGCGCGAGGACTTTTACAAGATGCTTAGTCTGGCTCAAGAAATTGATGAAGATACTTTT
The DNA here is from genome assembly GCA_012841625.1 of Erysipelothrix sp. Taxonomy (GTDB): domain Bacteria; phylum Bacillota_I; class Bacilli_A; order Erysipelotrichales; family Erysipelotrichaceae; genus DUUI01. Next base: position 14,540 of record DUUI01000056.1, read on the forward strand.
AATATAGCCTATTATATTATTAAGCGTAATGAACAAATATTTGGTATGCCTTTGGATAATCATGCTTATTTAGTTTTGATTGATCACATTAACTTTGCGATTGAGCGACATCAATCAGGCCAAGAAATCCAAAACTTATTAATAGAAGATTTACGTTTAATGTATCCAGAAGAATTAAAAATGGCGACTGGAATCCTTCATGATGTTAATGGTACCTTTAAAGTTAATTTGCCTGAAGATGAGGCAGGTTTTCTGGTTATGCATATAATTAATGGTGTTAATCCAGATTTAGAGAATAAGTCTGCGCTCATGACTGATCTTGTTCTTGATTCATTAAATGTTATTAGAGATTTCTATTTAGTCTCTTTAAAACCTGAAGAATTATCGACTCAAAGAATCATGGTGCATATCAAATTATTGGTTCAGAGAATAATAACTGGCACGCAAGTTGACTTTAAGGAACGGGTTCTTTATAATGTATTTGAGGATTTCCCGAAAGCGTATACATGCGCTTCGAGTGTCCAAAAATTTATCGAAGAGCGTTTAAAAGAAAAAATCAATCAACAAGAAATGGTATATTTAACCATTCATCTCAATCGACTTGAGATGGTTCAAGGATTGTAACCAAACGGGCAAGACCTTCTGTTGATTCACTTTAATAGTGAATCACGGAAGGTTTTTATTTTCTAGGAACTTTTAAATGCTTGTAGAGAAAGGAGAGAGTAGATGAGTAAATTCACTCAAGAAGCCACTCAATTAATTGATTTATTAGGTGGCAAAGACAATGTTTCCGCTGCGACTCATTGCGTAACTAGATTGCGTTTTGTGCTCAATGATCCAAACAAAGCTGATATTACTAAAATAGAAGCTCTTCCATCTGTTAAGGGTAGTTTTACCCAGGCAGGTCAGTTCCAAATTATTATCGGTAATGAGGTTGACCAATTCTATAATGAGTTCATGGCTCAAGCTGGTATGGAGGGAACTACAAAAGAAGGTGTTAAAACACAAGCGATGCAACACCAAAACCCAATTCAACGTTTAATGAGTAATTTGGCTGAAATATTTGCGCCAATTATTCCGGCGATCGTTGCGGGTGGTATGATTTTAGGGTTTAGAAATGTTCTTGAAGCTGTTCCAATGTTTACTGATGGTGGTGCGTTTGATATTGTTAATGGAACTCAAACAATCACCAATATTTCAGTCTTTTGGAATGGTGTTAACCACTTCTTATGGATATTAGGGGAAGCAATCTTCCACTTCTTACCTGTAAGTATTACTTGGGCTGTGACTCGTAAAATGGGTACTTCTCAAGTTCTTGGTATCGTCTTAGGGATCACATTAGTTTCACCACAATTATTAAATGCTTATGGTGTCGCTGGTGGAGGAGAAATTCCAGTATGGGATTTCGGGTTTGCCCAAGTTAATATGATTGGTTACCAAGCACAAGTTATTCCTGCGATGTTGGCTGGTTTCACACTTGTTTATTTAGAGAGATTCTTTAAAAAGATTATTCCTAATGTAATCCAAATGATTTTTGTTCCATTATTCTCATTGCTAATTTCTGTTTTAGTAGCGCACCTAGTTTTAGGACCTATTGGTTGGACAATTGGTAAATGGATTTCAGATGCAGTCTATGCAGGATTAACTTCTAGTATTAGAGTCGTCTTTGCTGGAATCTTCGGATTCTTCTATGCACCTCTGGTTATTACTGGTCTGCACCATATGACAAATGCGATTGATTTACAATTAATGTCAGACTTTAATGGGACATTATTATGGCCAATGATTGCCTTTAGTAACATTGCTCAAGGTTCTGCGGTTTTAGGTATTTGGTGGTTACATCGCAAGAGTAATCCGGATGAGTCTCAAATCTCAGTGCCAGCGCTTATTTCATGTTACTTAGGGGTTACTGAGCCAGCTATGTTTGGTATTAACTTGAAATATTCTTACCCATTCATCTCAGCGATGATTGGATCAGCAATTGCTGCTGTTATTTCAGTTGGTACTGGATTAATGGCTAATTCAATTGGTGTTGGAGGACTTCCTGGCTTCTTAAGCTTCCCATTCAATAAATGGGGTATGTTCTTCTTGATTGCACTGATTGTGATTGTTGTTCCATTCGCTTTAACTGTTACTCTTGGTAAAAGACAAGAAGCTAAAGTAGTTGTAGCTGCTGCTGCTGAATAAGATGAATATTCCAAATAAGTTTCAATCAGTTGTATACCAAATATATCCTTTGTCATTCAATGATAGCAATGGGGATGGATTTGGTGATATACAGGGGATTATCGAAAAGCTCGATTACCTAGAAAAATTGGGTGTTGGTTATATTTGGTCAACTCCATTCTTTAAATCTCCTCAAAATGACAATGGTTATGACATTTCTAATTATTATGAAATTGAGCCACGTTTTGGAACTTTAGAGGATGTCGAAAGACTAATTGAAGAAGCTTCAAAAAGAGGTATCGGAATCATGTTTGATATGGTCTTAAATCATACTTCAACAGACCATGAGTGGTTCCAACAAGCACTACAAGGGGATCGTAAAAAACAAGACTACTATTTCTTTAAAGACAAAGAGGAAATTGCTAATTGGCAATCAAAGTTTGGTGGCTCAGCCTTTAAATATGTTGAGGATTTAGATTTATATTATCTACACCTCTTTGATGTCACCCAGGCTGATCTTAACTGGGAGAATCCAGAAGTGTTTATGGAAGTATGTAAAATCGTTAATTTCTGGTTAGAAAAAGGAGTAAAAGGATTGAGATTTGATGTTATTAACCTTATTTCTAAACCAGAGACTTTCGAAGATGATCATATTGGTGATGGCCGTCGTTTTTATACGGATGGACCTAAAATCCACGAACATCTTCAGGAGTTAAACAAACACACCTTTGGTAAGTATGATGATGTTATCACGGTGGGTGAAATGTCGTCTACAACCATTGAGAATGGAGTTCAATATGCTTCTGGGGACGAAAAAGAACTGTCCATGATCTTTAATTTCCATCATTTAAAAGTGGATTACAAAAATAATAATAAGTGGGCACTGAAACCCTTTGATTTCATTGAACTTAAAAAAATATTATCGGATTGGCAATTAGCCATGCAAGAGAATGATTCATACATGGCTTTGTTCTGGAGTAATCATGATCAACCTAGAGTTTTATCTAGATTTGGTGATGATCTAAATTATCCAGATGAGTCAGCTAAAATGTTAGCGACGACGATTCATCTAATGCGTGGGATGCCGTATGTGTATCAAGGGGATGAGATTGGACTTCCTAATGCTAGATTTTCTAGTATTGATAACTATCGAGATGTAGAATCTCTTAATCATTATGATTTACTACTTCAAGATGGTCATACAGAAGAGGAAGTAATTGAAATCATTGGTGAAAGATCACGAGATAATGGTCGGACCCCAATGCCTTGGACTAACAAAGAATATTATGGGTTTAGCACTAGTGAACCATGGATTAACTTTAGCCAGTCCCCCTCTCTTAAAACTGTTCAAGAACAAATTGACAATCCAGATTCAATCTTCTATTACACTCAAAAACTAATACAACTTCGTAAAGAGTTGCCGATCATCTCTTTTGGACGAATTGAGTTTGAACTTCTAGAAGATCCAAATCTCTTTGTTTATAAGAGATATTATGAAAATCAAGAATTACTTGTAATCAATAATTTCTATGCAAGTGAGGTCACTTACACTATTAGACATGTTGATGCAGAAATACTGATTAGTAATTATCCTGAACCAAAATTAGAACAACATTTAGTTCTAAAACCTTATCAGTCATTAGTATTATTAATGAATAAAGCGGACTAACATCCGCTTTTTAATTGTTTGGCATACGATCAAGACCTGCTTGTTTGTTTCTTTATAAGCCTTAAAGAGTATAATGAATAATATACTACTAGTAATAACAATACTAATTATATAGGCTTATAAAAACCGCAGACTTTAGAGAGAATTCGATTATATTAGATATGGAGGACAATGAATGTTATTAGAAATGCTTGATGCAAAACTTGAATCCAAAGAACAAGACATGATTAAGATTAGAAGGTATTTACATGCTCATCCAGAGGTATCTTATCAAGAGAGAGAAACGAGTAAATACATCGCTCAGTTCTATCAGGATAAAGATGTTGAAATAACAACGAATGTGGGTGGATATGGTATTAAAGTTGTTATTGATACTAAAAGAGCTGGTAAGAATATTGCGATTAGAGCTGATTTTGATGCCTTAGCTATTCCTGATGAGACTGGTACTGAGTATGCTTCAATTTATCCTGGAATCTCTCATGCTTGTGGCCATGATGCTCATACCGCTTATTTAATGAAGTTAGCTGAAACATTTATTGAAATGAGGGATAACTTAGCGGGTAAAATCACGATTATTCACCAACCTGCTGAAGAGCTGCCACCAGGAGGCGCTCAATTTATGATTGAGGATGGTGTTTTAGAGGGTGTTGATGAAATTTATGGAATTCATGTGATGAGTACTATGGACTTTGGTAATATCTTCTACCATCATGGAAATACGATGCAAGCACGAGCAAAATTTGAAATCACTCTTAAGGGCAATGGAGGTCATGGGGCTAGCCCTCATGAAGCAAATGATAGTATCGTTGCGGCTAGTCATTTAGTGGTCGCACTACAGACGATTGTTAGTCGACGCTTGAATCCTTTTGAGTCTGGAGTTGTTACAATTGGTGAATTTAGAGGGACTGGACAATTTAATGTTATTAAAGATAGTGTTAAACTTGTTGGTGACGTTCGTTCAATGAGCTCTAAGACCGGTCAATTATTACAGCAACAAATTACACAAATAGTTCATGGTATTGGACAAACATTTGGTTGTGATGTTATTTTTGATTATAAAAACGACTACCCTGTTTTATTCAATAATCATGAACTAACAGATTCAGTCGTTACTATATTAAATGAGTATAAGATTGGTGAGGTTAAGGATAGCGGCTTATTATCCCCTTCTGAGGATTTTGCTTACTACTCACAGATTATACCAGCTTGTTTCTTTTTTGTTGGCGCAAAACCTAATGGCCCGTTCTACCCTCATCACCATCCAAAATTCAATATCGATGAACGTAGTTTATTAATCTCTGCAAAAGCGATGGGTCGGGTTGTATTAAGAGCTATGAATCTGATTTAGTTTTAAATCGTTTTTCGATGAGTTTCAAAATAGCATTAACGAGAATTGCTAATAGACCTGCTAAGATGCTGCCAACAATAATTTTATCGTTATTTCGCGTGTTTAATCCTTCAAATATAATTCTACCTAGTCCACCAGCATTAATGCTTGCGGCAATGACAGTTATTCCAATCGTGGATAGAATCGATAAGCGGATTCCTGTAAAGATTGAGTCTTTGGCTAATGGCAATTGGATTTTAAATAATATCTGGTGATTACTCATTCCCATCCCTTGTGCAGCTTCTATTATGGATGGTTCAATATTCATTAAACCGTCTAAAAAGTTGTTTAACAAAATATACTGTTGATAGATTACTAAAACAATAATAGCTGATGTTCGTCCTAAGCCAGTAAATGGAATCATTAATCCAAAGAATGCCAAGCTTGGAATAGAGAATAACATGGCTAAAAAAGCTTTTAATAATAATTGAACTGTTCTGTTTTTAATTGAAAAATAGGTTAACATTGATGCAAGAATAATCGAAAAGAAAAGAGTGATTAATACAATTTGAGTGTGTTGTGCTAATGCACTTACGATGTCGTCAAATCGATTAATTAAATAGTTCATCTTGTAAATACTTCCACTTGTTGTTTGGCAATTCCGATTAGTTTTCCGACAAACTCATTGCTGGGAGTGCTTATAATCTCTTTAGGTGTTCCAAACTGTTGTATTTTACCTTGATCCATTACCATGACGCGTGAGCCTAATAATAATGCTTCATTGACATCATGGGTTACAAAAAGAAAGGTTTTTTGAGCTGATTGGTGAATCTTTAATATATCTTGTTGTAAGCGTAATCGATTTATGGCATCAATTGAGGCGAATGGTTCATCTAGTAAAACCATGTTCGGATTGGCGGCTAAGCCTCTTGCTAATCCGACTCTTTGTTGCTCACCTCCAGATAGTTGATGAGGATAGCGATCCTTATATTCATTGTAATCAAGACCGATCAATTCCATCATTTCGATAATACGAGATGTATTTGATTTTGTATCCTTTGTTTGTAGTTTCAATACCATTTCGATATTTTGATGAATCGTCATATGAGGAAACAAACCAACTTGTTGAATCACATATCCAATTTTACGTCTTAGCATGACTGGATCTTGTTTAGATATATCTTCGCCATAATACTCTATTGTTCCAGATGTTGGTTCAATCAATCGATTGACCATTTTTAAAAGAGTTGACTTACCACTACCAGATGAGCCTAAGATTGTAATAAATTCACCTTCATAGATTAAAGCACTCACATCATCTAATGCTTCAATCTGACTATTTCGATAAACTTTTGTAATGTGTTTGAATTCTAAGGCTGTTTTCATTTATTCAATGACTCATAAAATTCTTTCGCAACATCTGTGTATTCTTGACTTTCAACATCGACTTTCGCATTTAGTTCAATTACTTTTTTTGTATCCAGTTGAGCTGAAATATAGTTTAGAATACTCTCAATTTCAGGATGTCTATCTAAAACTTCGCTATGAATAATTGGTGTTAAATGGTATGGTGGCCACACTTGTTTATCATCAACCATCACTGTATAATCTGGGCTAATTAATGGCCCTTCAGTTGTATAGGCTGGGGCTGCATCTGCTTCATTAGCATCTAAGATATCATATTTAAGGGCATTGCTATAGATAGTTGAAGACTTCCAATTAAATGGCCCATAAACTTCTTCCAAAGCTGGTAAAGCATCTTGGCGAACATCAAATTCACCTTGAGAAGCAAAGCGAATTTCATGAGCATGTTCCTGCAAATCTGATAAAGTGACTATCCCAAACTGCTGAGCGATATCACTTCTTAAAACAATACCTTGTCCATCATTTGCTGTGGACATCTCTAACCATACGATATCAAATTCGTCCAAATAGCCTTGCTTAACGACATCATAAACTTCTTGAGGATCTGTAATTAAATCCCTCTTCAAATGAACTAGTAAACCTGTTCCAGTGTATTCAGGATATAGATCAATTTCATCGTTTATCATGGATGTGTGGATTAATGAACCAGCAATGTTGAATGTCCTTTCAACTTCAAAGCCATTCTCTTCTAATGCTAAAGCATAAAGTTCAGCTACAATATTACTCTCGGCAAATGATTTTGATCCAATACGGATAAGATTGTTTTCAGCACTTGGGGCTGAGCTACAAGCAGTTATTAATAGAACTAATAATATAACAATATATTTTTTCATCGTAATTTCCTCCCTATCAATAGATATTGTAAAAACGATATAAATAACCCACCTAAGATGGATAAGACTGCGACAAGTAAACCACCAGTTAATAACATCTCTTGTCGATTAAGATTAAGTCCTGTAAAGATGATATTCCCTAATCCCCCACCACCAATATAGGTTGCTAGAGTGGCAGAAGCAATAATTTGAACAAAGCTACTTGCAACTCCAGTAAAGATGGCTGGTAATGCTAAAGGTATCTGAACTTTTTTTAATAATTGATCTTGACTTAAGCCCATACCTTGACCACTTTCCAAATATTGAGGATTAATATTAGTAAAACCATCAATTGTATTTAGGATGACTGGAACAATGCCAATCATCACTAAAGCGGTCACAGAAGGAATAATACCTGTCTTTAATAGTGGCAACATTAATAATAGTAGAGCTAAGCTTGGAATTACTTTTAGTGTATTAAATACACCCAAAACTGCAGTTCCTATCTTAGGACGCTTATAAACAAAGTAACCAATAAGAACACCTAAAAGTGTACAAATCGCTAAAGCGAGTACACTCAGATAAAGATGTTCAGTAATTCCTTTGATAATAACTGATGTGTTACTTCTAATATAGTTAAGCATACTATTATTCTACACCATCTAACAACAAGATGCTTTAATGGTACTTGTTTAATATTTCGGATTTAATAGTCTCGCCGTGACCTTAGTAGGAGTATGAGACATAAACAAAAGACTTGTGTTTTGTTCTTTTTCTGCTGCGACTAAACCCCTAGTGTAAACATCATTATCAATTTTAAGAAAATTCGATTCTAATGTAACCAATTTAACAAGATTTGGTCATTTTAAACTGATGATTTTGAGTCTTTAGGTTACATTTTCACGCTTTCTTGACAATAAATGGACCTAACCACTAAAAACCCTTCTGTTTATTGGGAATTTGAAATCAATGTTTTTGGTGACTTTAGATTGCCTTGACTTTAGTCAAGAATCACGTAGACAAAAAAGTTTTACTGAAGATGCGAATCATGATGCTAACGCAATGAACAAGACAAAAATGTACAAGCCCGCTTGGGTTGCTGGTCGAAGTGAATAAATTGAGCATCATGGTCAAGAGAAACTTAAAGCAAAAAAATACGATTAATATCGTAAAATTTAGGAGTATTATTTTTGTGTTTCTTGACTCTGTATAGAGTGAGACAGGTAAATGGGGTGCATGTAGTACAAGAGATAATGAATTGTAGAAACTTGCGCCCGACCTTTTTCAAAGCTAGACCATCAATCAAACTTTGCTTTCTTTTGTCATTGTCCTTGTCTTTTTTTTCTATCCTAACCCCCCTATTCTTTTATCGCTTTCCCCTGCCAAACTATCATCACTCACATCTGTCCCTCGCTTTTGAACTCTCGCCCTGTTCATATAAAATACATCCTAGTATTTTGTTTGATGTCAATAGCTTATATGGCGAGGGATTTAATTACTGTTACTTACGAGAAATATCAGGTTCTTCATGAACTAAAAACATACGAAAACAACTTTATTTAATCATCACTTATGTTATTATTATACTAACATGTAACAAACGATTAATTACTCATTGGAGTTAAGATCCATTGAAAACTATGACAGGAGTAATGCATATGAGTAATCCTTGGAATTAATCGTCGATTAGTTTGAAACGATAATACTAACTGTCCAGTTGAAGAAATACAAAACATGTATAACCTGGGATATCAAAACAAAAACAAAAATAGAAAGGAATAATCTTATGAAAAAGATTAAGCTATTTTTACTTTTATTATCTTGTTTTGCTTTACTAACAGGATTTACACCCATCCCAATTCATGCAAATCAAACTCTGATTATTACAGAGAAAAACATTCATGAACTTGATGAATTCGTAATTGTTAAAGATAATCAATTTGTTTTAGAACTACCAAGGAGTATTGTAATAAATACAGAATTAAGGAATTCTATAGAACTGTCAATTAAAAAACAAACGATTTTATAATTAAGAATGACTACGTAATTAATCCAGTAACAAAGATGGCCAAACCATTAGTTCAAATAAAGGCGTATGGAGTTAATAGTATCGGTCTACATTGGAATTATATTCAAATTAAAATGGATGCTGGTTTAGTTTGAACTATTTTGAGTACAGCTGCAGCAGGAGCATTGGCAGCATTTCGAGCACTAGTTGCATGGCTTGCCGCTAATCCAATAACTGGAGTTATCGCCGTTGCTGTAGTAACTTCTATTATAAATTCGTTGATAAGCGAAGGTATTAAAGATGGTGTTGAAATACACTACAATTATTTTTACTTCACTGTTACTTTTATTGGAAGACAGTGATTAAAACAAAAGGAGTTCTCATGAAAAAAAATGTGTTTCTAATGATTTTATTTACTTGCTTTTTTGTGATCTTCTCATATGAACTATCCATAAAAGGCATTGATTTTAACAATTCGTTAGATTTAATTTACTTATTATTATCTATAATATCTCTTATAATTGTTTTAGGATTTATTATTGATTTTAAAAATAAAAAAAACTAATTATTCTTATCAAAAGAAAAGAATTATTAATAATGGAGTTATCAAACAAAAGGAGACAGAGTTAAAAAACTAGAAACCCTTATCCATTTTATATTGGATAGGGGTTTTATAATTTAGACAATATGCAGGTCTTTCATTATTGAAGTATTTTACATATTCTCAATGAAGCTTTCGAAATCGTCAACCTTCCAATATTCAAAGTCACATACCATTACTGCTTTAATCCATCCGTAACTTGAACCCTTTTAATTCTTTTTATAAAGAACGGTTTGTATTTTCAGTTTCTCTTGTGTCAACATATCTTTTGATGACATAACTCCTCCGTGGTATAGAAACACAAAAAAGCACTATCCAAGTAATTTGACAGTGCAGAGTTTTATTAAAACTAATGGAGCGGATGAGGGGAATCGAACCCCCGTAGTCAGCTTGGAAGGCTGAAGTTCTACCATTGAACTACATCCGCAATAATGGTGACTCGTGCAGGAATCGAACCTGCGACCCACTGATTAAAAGTCAGTTGCTCTACCGACTGAGCTAACGAGTCATAATGGCTGGGGCACCTGGAATCGAACCAGGGAATGTCAGAGTCAAAGTCTGATGCCTTACCGCTTGGCTATGCCCCAACAAGAATGGTGGGGAGAGACGGATTCGAACCGCCGAACTCGTAGAGAGTTGAGTTACAGTCAACCGCGTTTAGCCACTTCGCTATCTCCCCATACCCATAAATAAAAATGGTGCCGACTATAGGACTTGAACCCACAACCTACTGATTACAAATCAGTTGCTCTACCAATTGAGCTAAGTCGGCAAATAAATCAATGGTGGAGGTTAACGGACTTGAACCGCTGACCCTCTGCTTGTAAGGCAGATGCTCTCCCAACTGAGCTAAACCTCCGTTCGCTGCTAAAATAATATACCATAGACGCAATTCTTAGTCAACCAAAAAATCAACAATTTCAGATTTCTTTTAAAAACTACCATTAATTGATGATTTGTTTGAATATAGTTGCCCTTTTCATCGTATTAAGAGTATAGGTTCTTATGTTATAATATGTCATGAGTGAGGACATAAATTATGCAGCAAAAAGAAAGATTTAAACGTTTCATTAATTCAAGGATATTTATTGGTTTAATTACCATACTCTTAACATTATTAATCATTTTATTGACATCACAAGTCTCATTTATCTTTAGACCATTTCAAGTCTTTATTAATGTTGTCTCAATCCCGTTGATTATTTCTTTAATACTATATTATTTGTTTATGCCAATCATGAGATATTTGACCCAGCAAGGAACTACTAGAAATCAATCGATTTTCGTCGTCTTCTTACTCATAATCTTAATATTTTTTATTCTTTTAATTTGGATTATTCCAGTACTAAGAGATCAAATCGGTTCTTTATTTAATGAGTTTCCAAACTATTATAATGCTGTATCAGAACAGATTAGTCATTTTATTAATTCTGATACCTATGTTCAGTTCTCAAGCTTTATTGAGTCTATGGTAATAACAATTGAAAATGCAATCGTAAATTACTCTGAAACATTCATCTCTAATACAGTCGCATCATTAGGGTCTACATTTGGGGCCATCGTTAGTATTTCTTTAGCCTTAATTACAGCACCTATTATGTTCTACTACCTACTAAAAGAAGATTACAAAATCCCTATTCAATTAATGAAATTTGTACCTACCAAAAATAGAGCCACAATCCGTCAAATGATTAGAGAAATTAACCAACAATTATCACTCTATATTCGAGGACAATTAATAGTCGCATTAGCAGTCGCCATCATGTTTATGATAGGTTATTCAATTATTGGACTACCCTATGCGATTGCTTTAGGAATTATTTCTGGTATTTTAAATATAATTCCTTATTTAGGATCATTCATTGCCATGATACCAGCTGTTATAATCGCTGTTGTCCATTCACCATTCATGGTCTTAAAAGTTCTAATTGTAGCCTTAGTTGAACAAACTCTAGAAGGACGAATTATCTCGCCAAAAGTCTTAGGCGATAATTTAAAAATTCACCCTATTGTTATATTAATAGTATTACTCACAGCCGGACAATTAAACGGAGTCACGGGAGTTATTATTGGGGTTCCAGTGTATGCCGTTATGAAAGTATTCTTACGCCATGGATTTAACTACTTTAAGAAGAGAACAAAACTATATGATGAACCAGTGGATAACCAGTAGACCCATAGCCCACAGAGGCTATCATTATCAAGGAATCTTAGAAAACTCAAAAGATTCTTTTTTACTAGCCATTAAGTACCGACTAAATATTGAATGTGATGTTCGATTAACCAAAGATAATATTGTCGTTGTCTTTCATGACAATGATTTACTACGATTATTTAATGTCGAAAGAAAAGTATCAGATTTAACATTAATTGAAATGAAACAAATATCAGACAACCAAATATTATCCCTCCAAGAATTACTAGACTTAGTACAAGGTCAAGTTGGATTAGTCATTGAAATAAAAACAGAATCCATCTTTCAATCATTTACAGAAAAAGTAATCACTGTTATGGATAATTACAACCACGCTTTTGCCCTAAAATCATTTAATATGTTTTCTCTATTAAGAATTCAACGACTTAGACCTGACTTTTTAATAGGTAAAGTCCTTCAAAAAGATAAAAGCTTGAAAAATTTCTTTAACCAAGTCGCTGGTTTCTTTGTAACTGAAGATTTTAATTCAATTAGTTATCAAAGACCTGTTACAAGAAAAAGAAGTGTGCCCCAATTAAATTGGACCATCACTTCATTAGAAGATTTTAAAAAGGTAAAAGTACCTATTTTTGAGCAGATTCCAGAAGATGAACTGCTAACCATTTACAATCCTGACTTGTATGAGCTACTCGATGAACCTGATTCTTTGGAATAAAGAGGCTATCCCCTTCTTGCAAGAAAACGCGATCACACTGTAACTCAATAATCGCTTCACCCTTAAGAAGATAAACCCATTCATCATGGTCTTGATTATAAACATCAGACTCTGCTCCAAAAGAATCGATTTCTTCTATTAAAATTCGCTCATCCTCAAACAAAGAGGTAAAAATTTCTTTAGTCATATTTTTCTAAAAACTCACTAACATGTTTAATAAATACTTTTAGGACTTGAATTCGTGCATACTTCTTATTTTGGCCAGAAACCAAAATCCAAGGTGCACGATTTTTATGTGTTCTAACAACCATTTCATTCATCACATCTTCATACTCATAAAATTTATCATGATTGCGCCAATCCTCATCAGTCAACTTATAAGCCTTATCTGGATTATTTTGTCGACTTTCAAAACGCAGTCTCTGTTCTTGCTTATCAATAACAATTAAGAACTTCAAAACAAACATGTCAGAGCGAACAAGTGATTTTTCAAAATCTCTGATCTCCTTATACGCTTGTTGAGTCCGAACCAGTGCAGTAAACTCTTCTAAGCGCTCAACCATCACCCTTCCATACCAAGAACGATCAAAGATAGTTAAATGACCCTTAGGAGGAAGTTCTCGATAAAAACGCCATAAATAGTGATGTGAAATCTCTTCCTTAGTCGGAGCAGCCGTTGTCGACACCTGATACATCCGTGGATCCATCTGCCTTGTCAGACGCTTTATCGCACCACCCTTACCAGCTGCATCAGTCCCCTCAAAAATAATCACCCCAGATAATTGTTTTTGATAAAGGGTATACAATAATTCCGAAGCTTCAGCCTGAAGATTATCTATTTGTTTGTCATATTCCTCATCACTAATTTCCTTGGTCAAGTCAATTTCACTCACCGGATTGTTTTTTAGAGGCTTAAGATCAATCACAGGCTCTATTTGTTCTTTCTCAAAATGTATCTTCACCATATTTAAAGTAGACATTAAAACATAACGAGATGCTTCTTTAATATTATCAGTCAAGACAATTTGCCAAGGTGATAATTTAGTAGACGTTAATTGTAAAACTTTATCAAAATGATCAATATATTTATCATAATTTTTTAGTTGCTCAAGATCCTTATCATCAACAAAGAAGTGTCTAAATTTATCACTATGGAGTTTTTCAACTCTCTCTTCCATTTTCTTTTCACTTTGAACTAAAAAGAATTTACAAAGAATAGTATTATCACTAATCAATAACTCTTCAAAGAACAGTAAATCCTCAATCGCTTTTTTAAGTTCCTTACCCTTTAGTTTTAAATTATGAAATACTTCAAAATAAATTGAGCGATCAAAAACAACAACATTACCATTCTTTGGCATCTTCTTCATAAACCGCCATAAAAAAGGATATTTTTTATCTGAAGAAGATGGCATACTAGAACTATCAACTTTGAAATAACGTGGATCCATCTCTCGAATTAAATCCTTAATTACCTCAGAGCGTCCACTAGACTCAAACCCATCAATAAATATAACAAGAGACTGCCCCTTATCCATCAGTTCTCGTTGATATTTACCAAGTTCAGCCCCTAAGTCGCTACGCTTAACATCTTCAACAGCTAACTCCTTGAGTTCTTTTATATAGTTTTTTAACATAAATTGTCTCTCCTAGTATCTATTATAAAATAAAAAAAGCGCTGACGCACTTTTATTGAGTAATTTGTAACAGTTCATTCTTCGTCATTTCTATAAATGGCCCTTGATACGCTTCACCCTCAACCCACAAATATATTTCATTCACTCCATATAAATACCCAACCGAACGTACAATGCTCTGTAACATTATTCTCTCCTGTTGTAAGCTTTCAATACCATTATAGATTTCATTATTAAAATCAACATAAACACGATCATCAGACAGTTTTCTAGTCATTGAATTAATCTGCACAGACTCAGAAATAATACGGGCTCTAACAAGTTCTAGTTGTAAAAAGTCTTTTGCATCCGAGTTCATGCTAATATCATTACTAATTAGCTCTTGACTCCACTTACCATCATCAAATAAGTAAATCATTATATTAAAATTAGTCGTTTGATTAATTCTTAATCTTTCAAGTGTATCAGTTATAGGATTAGAATTTATATTTTTAATTTGTTTAATAAGTCCCCTTTGATAGCCATAGTATTGAACACTCGTATCAGTCGTAACCTCAATACTAGAAACCCCATCAATCTCAAGATCTACTCCAGTAATAACAGCTTCTTGATTATCACTATTAACCCAAGACGTCCCAATTTCAACAGGCCCTCTTAAATGAACCCCAACAAAACCAGTTTGGTTCAAATAATTCTCACGATACGTAATCCCCTCTTTACGAAATACGACACGAATCTCATTTTCATCTTTTTCATACACATGAATATTATCTGTATCTCTTCTGCGCGTCGCAAACTGAATCCTAGTTTCATCACCATATTGAACAAAACTAGAAAACTCCTCACCATCATCACTTTTATAGTATTTAACTATATCTCTATCAAATGGGAAATAATCATGAATATTAGTAGAATATGTCTTCATCGCGCTATCAGCTTGATCCAGCTTCGCATGAGCAGGAGTTTCCTCAATCGTATAGGATTCAATCACAGTATCTTCCTCAACCAGTTCAGCTTGACTAGATCCAGAAGAATTACAAGCAGACAAAAAAAGAACCATAAATATTAAAATTGTCTTCCTCTTTATGCTCATGAAGCCTCCTTTGTTATACCTATAGTTTAATAATTTTTACTTATAATTACAAGTGACAGTTTAGTCACGCAACCAAAAAATACAGTTTATTTCCATAACAGCTAATTATACTTTCCCTTTTTCAAAGACAACCATCATCAATCCAATCGTATCAACTTTCTAGTACCTCGACTACCAAAAACGAAAATTAAGTACGCCTCACAATCCATTGATGATACTATTAACCATTCAAAATGATTTAGATTTTCTTCACCAAAGAAGTGTCAAGGCCCTGTTGTATTTCATTAGATATTCAAAATAATCGCTATTTATGATATGATTAGCGCACAAAGACAAGTTTTTTTACCCACTTGAATTAGAATTTTATAAAATTAGTTATAACCGTTTTTTAACCTTTACAAACATGTACATCCGTTTTTTTTGCCAAGAACTATGGAAGTCACCATGTTTTTTTGTTCAATAATTTTGGATTGAGGTGATTGTTTTGAACAAATCTCTTCTTACTATTAATAATCTAAGCGTTACTTTTAAGCTCGATGAAAGAACCCTACCAGCACTTGATGGTGTCAGCTTTACTCTGGATAAAAAAGAAACACTAGGAATTGTAGGCGAAAGTGGGAGTGGTAAATCTGTCACTGCTCTAAGTATTATGCGTCTACTTCAAGAACCACCCGCAGAAATAACTTCTGGCGAAATATGGTTTAATGATGAAAATTTAATCGATAAAAATGAAACAGAAATGGGAGACATTCGTGGGAATAAAATCTCAATGATCTACCAAGAACCCATGTCGGCCCTAAACCCTGTTTTTACGATTGGTTATCAAATTGCTGAAGTATTTATGGAACACCAAAATAAAACAAAGAAAGAAGCCCTTGAACTTTCCATTGATATGTTAAGAAAAGTTCAAATTCCCAACCCTCAAACAGCCATTAATAAATATCCTCACGAGTTAAGTGGCGGAATGAGACAACGAGTCATGATTGCGATGGCACTAGCCTGTAATCCTGAAATACTCATTGCTGATGAACCAACCACTGCCCTCGATGTAACTGTAGAGGCACAAATCCTAAAGCTTATCCGTGATATTAAAGAAGAACTTGATTCATCCATAATTTTTATCAGTCATGATTTAGGCGTTATCAGAGAAATTGCAGACAAAGTAATCGTCATGTACTGTGGCCGCATTGTTGAACAAGCAGATAGTGATTCACTCTTTGATGATGCCAAACATCCTTATACAAAAGGACTAATAGGTGCCATCCCTCACTTACAGAAAAAAGGTGAGAAACTAAAAGAGATTCCCGGCAATGTTCCAGCACCTGACGAAATCACTAAGGGTTGTCGATTTAAAACACGATGTGAGTTTGTCTTTGATCGCTGTCTATGTGAAGAACCTGATCTCATTAAGGTCGATAATAATCTAGTCCGCTGCTGGCTGTATGAGAAACAAAGAGGTGATGACAATGTCTAAAATATTAGAAGTAAATGACCTAAAGATGTATTTTTCCTATAAGAAGAACTTTATTGGACAAACGACTCAAACCCTTAAAGCTGTTGATGGAGTCAGCCTTTATATTGATGAAGGTGAAATATTAGGACTAGTCGGTGAAAGTGGTTGTGGTAAAACAACAACAGGTCGCAGCATTGTCCGACTCTTAAACCCAACTGATGGGAATATCATATTCTTAGGCGATGATATTACTCATAAGAATAAAAAAGAACTTCAAAGTATTTACAAAAATATTCAACTCATCTTTCAAGACCCCTACGCCTCACTCAATCCTCGTAAAAAAGTTGGAAAAGCGATTATGGAGGTTCTGAAGGTGCATGGTGAAAATGATAAAAATAAACAAATTGAAAAGACCAAAGAACTTTTCTCAATGGTAGGTCTCAATGACCAAGCTATGGAAAAATATCCCCATGAGTTCAGTGGTGGTCAACGACAAAGAGTCATCATCGCACGCGCTTTAGCCGTCTCGCCAAAGTTAATTATTTGTGATGAACCAGTGTCTGCACTTGATGTGTCAATACAAGCACAGATAATCAACTTGCTCATCGAACTACGGGATAAGTTAGGACTTTCCTATTTGTTTATCTCACATGATTTAAGAGTCATTCAATACATTAGCGATCGAGTCAGTGTCATGTATCTTGGTAAGATTGTCGAAGAAGCCACAACTGAAGCCCTTTTTAGTAACCCTTTACACCCATATACGATGGTACTTTTATCTTCAGTTAATGGTCAACACAAAGAACAACCACTTCTACCAGGGGAAGTTCCAAGTCCTGTCAATCCACCTAGTGGCTGTAGTTTTCGAACTCGTTGTCCATTTGCGATGGATATTTGTGCTCAAGAAACACCCGAATTACTGAACCAAAACAAGAACCATAAGGTTGCTTGTCATTTATATACAAAGGAGAATAACGAATGAAAAAAATATTAAAAGTTTTATCCGTGCTCATTGTCGCCCTATCACTAGTGGCCTGTTCCAATAATGTTCCAACAGATTCAAGTGAAAAAGTTTTGACAATTGGTTATGATCGCGACGCCGAACTATTAGACACTATCAAAACAGCCTGGTATTCCGATGCCCTTATTTATATTCACGATCGCTTAGTGACTCGTGACTATGACTTTAGTTATCAACCAGGTCTTGCCAAGAGTTGGGAAACCTCAGATGATGGCATTACATGGCGCTTTGTTTTACGTGATGATGTCACATTCCATGATGGCTCAGAGTTTACCTCAGAAGATGTGAAGTGGACACTAGATACAATCCTAGACCCTGAGACAGGATCACCATTCATGGGTGATTTAGCATCCATCAAATCAGTAGAAATCATTGATGACTATACAATAGATATCATATTAAACTATCCATTCCCTAACCTACTCTTTAATCTAAGTACAACCGCCTCAGGGATTCATCCAGCTAATGCCTATGAAACCTATGGCGATGATTATGGAAAAAGAGTCATCATTGGATCAGGTCCTTATAAATTTGAGGGATGGGTATCAGGCGATAGAACAGTCTTAGTAAGAAATGAAGACTATGCTTGGGGACCAGATTGGATGGAGAACCAAGGACCTGCCTTAATCGATAAGATTATCATGAAGGTCTTACCTGAAGAAAATTCTCGTATTATGGAACTAGAAGTTGGTGGTATCCAAATATTACGAAATGTCCCAGAAATCTATGTCGATCAACTCAATGAAAATGATGAAGTCAGTATCTATCAAGAGCCTGCAACTAAATTAGGCTATCTGGCATATGCAACCGACAAAGAACCATTTAATGATATTAAAGTGCGCCAAGCATTAAATCACGCAATTAATAAAGAAGACGTCATTCAGTTTGTCTTTACAGGCATGGGAGAAGTCGCTCATGGATACTTACCTCCTGCCCTTTCTGATGAATACTTACAAGAAAGTGTTGACTTAGCCTATGACTTTAATCCTCAAAAAGCAAAAGATCTTCTCACTGAGGCGGGTTATCCTGATGGATTAACATTATCTCTATCAGCTGATAATTCTTCAAAGATGAGTAAACTTGCTGAAATCGTTCAAGTTCAATTAAAAGAAGTAGGCATTGAAACAGAGATTCGTTTGTATGACTCTTCAAGTTATGCCGACTTCCTAAGACAGGGAGAACAGGAACTATTTATTAATGAATATAGTTGGCCAAATGCTGATATCATCGATTGGTTCTTGCTCTCTGAAAGAATCCCTTATCCTAATCATTCAAAGTGGAATGATCCAACAACCGATGAAATGATTATGGATGCTGCACAAAGTTCCTCATGGGAAGAGCGTGCACAAGGTTATAAAGAAGTTCAAGAGTATTTGATTGAACAAGCAGTCTGGGTTCCTATCTACATCCCAATGAATACCATTGCGGCACGAGCTGAGGTGACTAATTTTAAGTATCATCCGTGGATGCTACAGTATAATGATGGATTTGATATAGACATTGAATAACTAGAAAGAAGGTCGAGGAAATGTTGAAGTATACACTAAAAAAATTACTAGGAATCATTCCTGTGCTTTTTGTGACAAGTCTGATTGTTTTCTCCATCTTCTATTTTGGACCCGGCGATCCAGTGTCACGAATTGCGGGTCCTAATGTCACCACTGAAGTCTATCAAAATATTATGGAGACCTATGGTTTAGATCAACCCTTTCTGATTCAGTATGGTAATTTTATTATGAGCGTCATCCAAGGCGATTTAGGAGTTTCTATTCTTCAACAACGCCCAGTCATTGAGATGATTGCTGAGCGTGCAGCAGTGACCTTACAAATTGGACTAATCGGGTTTGCGATTACCTTTCTAATATCAATACCTATCGGTGTACTTGCGGCAATAAAAAAGAATACCATTGTTGATTATGCGTCCATGACGGGTATACTTTTTGGGCAAGCATTACCCACATTCTGGCTTGGTATGATGTTGCTATATTTCTTTGCCTATAGACTTAGATGGTTTCCAATATCAGGAGATGGGACATGGAGAACACTCGTCTTACCCAGTGTTGCGATTGGTTTAACGAATGCTGCCGCAACCGCTCGTATGGTTCGTTCCAATATGTTGGAAGTACTTAATCAAGATTATATCAGAACCGCTAAGGGGAAGGGTCGATCAGAGAGAGTCATTATTTATCGTCATGCTCTTAAAAACGCATTGATTCCAATTATTACAATAATGGGCTTGCGTCTGGGTTGGATTTTAGGAGGTTCGGTCGCTCTAGAGATTATCTTTAGTATTCCCGGCTTGGGTCGACTTATGGTAGATTCAATCCTAGCAAGAGATTTCCCTGTTGTCATGGGGTCGATGATTGTTCTAACCGGAGCAATTGTACTCGCAAATGTTGTATCTGATATCTTATATGCGGTGGTCGATCCGCGCATTGGAAGGAGCACAAAGTGAACTCAAAGGATAGAATTGATAATCTTGTAATTATTCAAGAATCTTCTAATGGACAATTTAAAATGTTTCTTAAACGATTCTTTAAACATAAGGGAGCCATCTTTGGATTAATAATTATTAGCCTTTTTATATTCATGGCAATCCTTGCCCCTTTATTAGCTCCCTATCAATATGATGCACCTAATATAAACTCAATTTTAGAGGCACCCTCATTGTCTCATCTTTTTGGAACAGATGAATTTGGTCGAGATATATTAAGCCGTATTCTTCATGGTTCACAAATTTCGTTGACAGTAGCATTGATTGCGGTTGTCTTTTCCTTGCTCATTGGAACAATTCTTGGTGCTATTGCAGGCTACTATGGAGGTAAGATTGATTTTATCATTAGCTCAATTACTGATATAGCCTATAGCTTTCCAACGACACTTTTAGCAATTGCCTTTATTGCGGTCTTAGGGCCAGGCTTAGAGAGTGTCATCATCGCCATCAGTTTAGCAAGTTGGGCAGGATACAGTAGAGTCGTTAGAGGACAATTCATTGCACTAAAAAATAGAGAATTTGTCGATGCCGCAAAAGTTTTAGGGTATAGCGATTTTAGGATTATGTTTGGACATATTTTACCTAATGCATTAGCACCAATTATTGTAATGGCCACTCTAGAACTACCTAAAGCAATTGTCATAGAGGCTAGCTTAAGCTTCTTGGGTCTTGGGACTCAACCACCCTTACCAAGTTGGGGAGTTATTCTTGATAGTGGTAAGGGACTAATTGGACAAGCTCCATGGATTTCATTTTTCCCAGGTTTAATGATTTTGTTGGTCGTCTTAGGGTTTAACCTCTTTGGTGATGCCTTAAGAGATGTCTTTGATCCAACATCTTAAAACTAAAAAAAGATGATTTGCTTATAAACAAACCATCTTCAGTATTTTTTATTTATTTTTCTATTAAATTGAATGGAGCAAAAGCTGTTTGTGCTCCTTTTTTTATACAATAGATGACAGAACATGTGCCTTAGACACAATACCCTTTAAGGTATTATCCTTGTCAACCACCGCTATTGGAAATGGCGTCGTTGAAGCTACTTCCATAATATCAGTTAGTAAAGTATCTGGTGCGGTTGTATTAATATCTCTAATCACAACATCACTCATAGTTAATTGATTCTTACTCCCTTCAATAGCATCATCAATTGTGACAACACCTTGAAGTTTCATTTTAGTATCAACAACATAAGCACTTGATACCCCATTGGTTCGCATCATTTTGATGGCTAAATTTAAGCTATCCTTTAAATCAACAATACTGTTTGGGGTGATCATAACATTCTTGACATGAATTACTTGCGCCTTATCAGCACTGTCAATAAATTGTTTAACATAATCATCTGCTGGGTTTTCACTCATCTCTTCTGGTGTGGCCACTTGAATGACTTCACCATCACGCATAATTGCGACACGATCACCAAGCTTAAAAGCTTCGTTTATATCGTGCGTAATAAAGACAATTGTTTTGTCTAGCTTACGTTGAATACTTAAGAGCTCAAACTGCATGTCTTGACGCACTAGCGGATCTAAGGCCGAAAATGGTTCATCCATCAGTAGAATTTCAGGATCATTTGCTAAAGCTCTAGCAATTCCTACTCGTTGCTTCATCCCACCTGATAGACTGCTAATCGGTTCATGATCATGACCATCTAAACCAACAAGACTAATCATTTCTTGGGCTTTGTCTCGTCTTTCTTCTTTAGCAATTCCCTTTATCTCAAGACCATACTCAACATTTCCAATCACATCACGATGTGACATGAGTCCAAATTGTTGGAAGACCATTGAGATTTTGTTTTTTCTAAAGTGATTAAGTTCTTCACGATTGTATTCTCCAATATTTTGGCCCTCATAAAATATTTGACCAGATGTTGGTTTATTTAATCGGTTGAAGCATCTAACGAGTGTCGATTTACCTGAACCAGACAAACCAATAATGACAAAGATTTCGCCAGGTTTAACCTCAAGATTTACATCCCACAGAGCAACTATGACTTTTGTTTGTTCATAAATTTCATCTTTTGTTTTTCCTGCAAGCTTCATTGAGCGTGCTTTAGCTTTGTCTTTACCATAAAGTTTGGACAAACCTTTAACACTTAAAATACTATTATTCAACGTCATCCACCTCACTTCGTTTAACAAGTCCTTGGGTAATACGGTCAAGAATAACTGCCAATATAACTACAGCTGAACCGGAAATTAATCCACGACCCATTTCTATTCGCTGAACCCCAATCAAAACTTCCATACCTAAACCTGTTGCACCAATCATGGACGCTGTAACAACCATTGACATAGCCATCATAAGAGTTTGGTTGACCCCTGTCATGATGGTTGGCAATGCTTGTGGTATTTGTACCTTTACAAGCGATTGAAGTCGAGTTGATCCAAATGCAATGGATGCTTCAACAACTTCTTTATCGATTTGACGAATTCCTAAGTTGGTTAATCGGATCATAGGTGCAACCGCATAAACGGTTGTCGCAATGATGGCTGGTGGTCGTCCCATTCCAAAGAAGAGCAGTGCCGGTATTAGATAAACAAAGACTGGCATTGTCTGCATCATATCTAGGATTGGTCGAGCGATTCGATCTAGTCGATCACTGGTTGATAAGAGTACTCCTATTGGGAATCCTAAAATCAGAGCAATGATGACCGATGTAATAATAATTGATAGTGTATTATTCATTAGGTCCCATAAGCCAAAGACACCTATGAGTGAAAGCAACAGTCCATAGAGTAGTCCTTTTCTTAGTTTATTTGTGACTTTCCAAGTAACTAAAACAACTAATAAAATAAGGATAAACCACGGAATGTAGTTTAGTATATTGTTTATTGAATTGACTAGAAATCTTAAGCCATCAGATATTCCGCTAAAGAAGGCGTCATATCTGACGCCAAATTCTCTTACGGAACGGTCAATAGCATCTAAATCTAGATTAATTTCAAAGGGGAATTCATTTATCCAATTAAGATTCATGTTTTATTCCTTTTTAGCTATTAAGATAGTCTCTTAATGTTTGAGCATCTTCTGGTTGTAGCCAATCATCTAGTAGTGCATCATGTTCAGTTAAGAACCATTCTACAGCTTCTTGAAAGTCGGCACTATTGTCCTGCATATACCCTAGGGCTTCTGAGGTCATTTGACTGGATGTGCGGTATTTAGAGAAGAACTCTATAAATTCTTCATTACCTGCTTCTGCGAAGTCATTACTGACTGCTGTTGTTACGTTAACGGGTGGGAATGCTCCAATACCATCTAAGAATGTCTCTTCATTGTATGGATCATCTTCTAATAAAACCATGTCATAAAGCCCTAAGAGCCATGTTGGTTCCCAATAGTATGATGCGATTGCTTCACCGCGATCAATGGCCGCTGTGATGGCTGCTGATAAAGCAGCATCTGAGCCTGGTCTAAAGTAAACAAAGTTTTCATCTAGTCCATGATGCAGATATTTAGCATGTAGAATATCATCAACTTCCCATCCTGGGATTGCTCCATACATTCTTCCCATCTCTGGATTGTCATCATCTGGGAATATATGTGGGTAGTCTTTTAGATCCCAAATATATTGAAGATCTGGAGCCATTGGCTCAATTCCTCGTTCTTCATCCCCTTCAATGACATATCTTGGTACATAAACACCTTGATAGTTATCGTCAAAGTTGACGCCAACTTCAATAAGTTTTCCTGCTTCAAGATCTTCTCCATAGGTTGGAATGTTGTCAGTCCATACTTCTGTGTGGGCATCGATGTCGCCAGCGATGATCCCTTCATGAGTTACAGGTGTTGAGCCTGGTACCTCACTCCAAGAGTAACCCCATATTTGTTGTGCAATAGTTCCTACGACAGCGTTATGGA
>DUUI01000057.1 GCA_012841625.1 Erysipelothrix sp.
AAATAGCACTCAATGAAGTATTAAAACATCTCAATATCACATGGGACAATGTGATCGCTTTTGGAGACTCGGCCAATGATGTGAATATGGTAAAATTGGCTAAAATTGGAGTCGCTATGGGGAATGGAACAGATCAGATCAAGGAAATTGCTGATTATGTCACAAAGCCTTTGTGGGATTTAGGCATAAAACATGCTTTACAAAAATATAAATTAATTTAACTATCTGATTCAATAATCTTCTCAACCCATTTAACAAGTGTTTGAGAACTTTTTCGAGCAATCTCAACAACTTCCTGATGGGAATGCTTGCCATCTCTTAAGCCTGTTGCCATATTTGTGATACACGAAATTCCTAACACATCAAAGCCTAGATAATTAGCAACGATC
The DNA here is from genome assembly GCA_012841625.1 of Erysipelothrix sp. Lineage (GTDB taxonomy): Bacteria > Bacillota_I > Bacilli_A > Erysipelotrichales > Erysipelotrichaceae > DUUI01. The sequence continues at coordinate 390 of DUUI01000057.1, forward strand.
GTTTCAGGAACGGTGCTCATACCGATGGCGTCGGCTCCTAAGCGAGTATACATCTCTATTTCTGAGACTGTTTCATAATAAGGGCCTTGGAAGAATGCGTATACCCCTTCTTTGTAGTCAATGTTTAGCTCATTTGCGACAAGTTTCGCTCTGTCTCTAAACCTTGTCGTATATGGATCACTCATATCCGGGAATCGTGGCCCAAAGCGTTCGTCATTTACGCCTCGAAGTGGATTAGTACTGACTCCATTGATGAAGTCTGTGATTATCATAAGATCGCCTGGTTTAAAGTCTGTGTTAATACCTCCGCAGGAATTAGTTACAATTAGCTTTTCAACTCCTAATAATTTCATAACAAAGAGTGGATATGTGACTTCTTTCATGTCAAATCCTTCATAGAAATGAAATCTTCCAGCCATTAACATGACTTCTTTGTTTCCAGTTGTTCCAAAGACTAATTTTCCAGCATGTCCAACAATTTCGGAGACTGGGAAGTTGGGAATATCTTGATATGATAATTCAATCGGATTTTTTACATGATCGACTAATGAGCTAAGTCCACTCCCTAAAATTATGCCAATTTGTGGTTTAATAGTGACTCTTTCTTGTATAAACTTGGTTGTTTCTAAAACCTTATCATAGAACATTAATTTATCCTCCTTAAATCAAACATTCCTTTAACAAATGACCATAATATTTCTCTGAGAAATTCTTTAAATTCTGGTTCAGCATTATTGTATTCACTAAGAGCATTGCTGATTGTTGAAAAATTAAATTGACTTGGATCATCAAATGATGTGATATCAAGTGCAGATAGTCCACTGAAGACTGCATCTATTAAATATTTCCGCTTATCATCATCAATTTCTTCTAGCCAATCTTTAATTGTTTTAGAAAAATGTTTCGATAAATTTGTTGGTTGTTCTTTATACACAAAACTATTACCTTCAATTTTCCATGAAAAGGCATCATGTTGAAGTATAGAGAAATTAGTACTTTCAACGACTTTTGTTATTTCTTGAGAACTCAAGAATAAACCAACAACCGATGATCGTGGAATATATTTAACAACTTTGTGTAAAATAGTTAAGTATTCTTCACTTTCTATGACATTTGAGCGAAATCCTGGTCCATCGAAATTGTAGACTTTAACTATTCTTAATTGATAATCTTTATCACAAAAACTTGAGCCATATACGGAAAGGTTGCCACCTTTTGAATGTCCACCGATATAGGTTGGATAATCAAACAATGACATGACTCTATTAATGTATTCTACAGCCAGAACTTGAGCTGGTACATCTTTAGAGAATGTCATATTAAAATCTTCTTTCCAACCAATTGTTGAAAAATCTGTTCCTCTAAAGACAATGAAAAGATTTTGTTCATTTATCAAATAGGTGATTGCCGCAAATTGTAGCTCTTCTTCAACGCTAAAGTGAGATTCAAAGTCTAATACTTTTAAGTTTCTAAAGTGTGGCGAGTGTTTCATTGCCCTTAAAAGGATTAAATGATTTTCTACGATTGGATTGTTGGTAGGATTAGACACCAATTCAATATTTAAATCAGATAAATAGATTGGTGCAAGCTCTAATTGGCTCACTAAATGTTCAAATGTAAAATAAACAGATTGAGATAAGACTAAAGCATCGACTTCATTGTGACAATCAATTGGGTGTTCTCTTTCCTGTTTGACATACTCTATTGTGTTCATATTCCTATTATATATAAAAACCCACCGAAGTGGGTAGTATTGTGTTTTTAATCGTAGTCACTGTCATCATATGGACTTTCGTCATATAAACTATCATCGTATGGACTATCTTCAACATCATCATCATAT
>DUUI01000058.1 GCA_012841625.1 Erysipelothrix sp.
AAAGCATGATTTCATGCTTTTTTTTAATCTTCGATATCAAATATATCGCCTACGCCACCCATCATTGGTTTAATAATTGAATCATTCTTACCATCAAGTGACTCGGCATACCATTTATCATTTTCTTTAATTAGGTAAACCTTTGATTCATATGACTCATAGTCAGTATTATCTAATTCTTCAATAAACAATCTATTTAATTCTGCCTCTTGTTCAGTTTCAGATAATTGATTGAACTCTTCATCAAATGCCTTTTGTAAAGAAATTGTAAAGATACTTGTCATCAATTGTCCCATTACTGGTGCTGTGAATGTGATATTTGCGAAGGCTGTATCACCCTCTTCAACAACATCACCAACAACAAATCCATCTTTAAATAATTTCTGACTAAATTCTTTAGCCATTTGATCATCATCAAAATCAAAACCAGCTATTTCACCCTCATCATAATCGTCATCTCTTTGACTTGGCGCAGTAAGTTCTTGGGCTTTAACTAGATCACCCTTGCTTAAAGCATCAAGGAAATCCTCAGCCACATCCTTTGGGTTAGAACTTGTTGATGAGCATCCAACAATTAATAGGAGTGCCAAGGCAAGTGTTAGTAATTTTTTCATGATATATTCCCCTTTACTTTTTCGCAATAACTTCAATTTCAACAAGTGCATCCTTTGGCAAACGAGCCACTTCAATGGCTGAGCGCGCTGGATATGGTTTCTTAAAGAATTCACCATATACTTCATTCATTGCACTAAAGTCATTCATGTCCTTTAAGAATACAGTTGTTTTAATAACATCAGCTAGACCTTTGTCACTATGTGCCAAGACTGCTTTTACATTTTTTAGGACTTGTCTTGTTTGGTCTTTAATATCAAAGACTTCAATTTGGTTTGTCCTAGGATTGACTGGTAATTGACCACTAGTATAAATAAGCTCATCAGTTTCAGAACTCATTGAATATGGACCAATAACATCTGGAACGAGGGCTTTGTTTTTAATTTCAACAACATACTTAAACTTTTTAGTTTCATTGGCATCTAATTTGGTGATGCCTTTTTTATCTTTTAAATGTTGGTTGTGATCTATGCAATCAGCAATGCCCCACCACGGTTCTAAACAAACCATTTCTTCTAATTGATTCGTTTGAGTGTTTCGTGGAGCCCAAAAGCCCATATACTTAACTGGACTCATTTTCAAAATGACTTCATGAGTTGGTGTATCTAGGACAGCTTTTTTAACACCTGATAATATGAAGGTTTCTTCTAAATCAACCTCTGCTAGATTAAATTCTTTGTCAGTCATAGCTTTAAAATCTTCAACATAACCATCTCTTAAAATAAATTGGCCAAAGTCTTTCTTTGTCTCAACTTTTAGGATGTTCTTTTCATTGGTGTTAATAATAAAGCCAGGATGACCTCCAAAACTAAAATACATAGGTAAATCACCTACATTGGTCACTTCAACCTTTGATTCAACACGATTCTTTTTGAGTGTGTAGGTTATTAAAATGTTGAACTCAAACGGATAAACCGCCAATGTGTCTGGAGTATGAGTGAGTCTTAAGACGACCTCATTTGTTTTTGATGAGACCACTTCAAGGTCTTGGTCACGCAAAAAACCATGCCGAGATAATTCAAATAATTCGCCATGATAAATATACTTATTGTCTTTTAACAAGCCAATTATAGGAAACAACAAAGGTGCTTGTTTTGTCCATGAATCAGGATTGCCTTGAAATAAATGTTCAACCATCGTTTCTTTATCGATAAGGGAAGTCCATTGACCTCCCTTTGTATCGACCGATAGCTTTATAGTTCTATTCTCTAAAGTTATCATTTTAATTTTTTATAAAGATTTACAACATTTTCTTTCGTAAAGCCGTACTCTTTAAAAATTCTTTCGCCTGGCGCACTGGCTCCAAACTTGTTAATGCCTAAGACATCTCCCTCAAAGCCAACATATTTGTACCAAGATTGAGTTGTGCCTGCTTCAATCGCAAGACGTGACGTTAAATGTTTAGGTAAGACTGAGTTACGATATGCTTCATCTTGAGCATCAAAGAGCTCTTGAGAAGGCATAGAGACAACATTAACATGAATTCCTTCAGCAGCTAATGCTTCTTGAGCATCAATTGCGAGTGAGACTTCTGATCCTGTCGCAATAAGAATTCCAGTTGCTTCTTCTTTAGCTTCTGAAATAACATAGCCACCCTTCATCGCATCTTTTGATGACCCAGCAAGTTGAGGTAAGTTTTGACGAGAAAGCGCTAGTGTTGTTGGAGTGGTCTTTGTTGTAAGAGCAACTAACCATCCAGCAGCAGTTTCAATTGCGTCAGCAGGACGGAAGACTATCATATTAGGTTGAGCTCGTAACATACTTAATTGTTCAATTGGTTCATGAGTTGGTCCATCTTCACCCACCCCGATTGAATCGTGAGTCATTACAAATGTTGGATTAATATTCATGAGTGAGGCTAAGCGCATCATAGGTTTCATGAAATCTGTAAAGACAAAGAAAGTTGCGCCATAAGCATGAAGTCCACCATGTACTGCGATACCATTCATGATTGCGGCCATTCCATGTTCTCTGACTCCAAAGTGAATGTTACGTCCTTCTCTTGATTCTATATCAAATGATGCATAATCATTTAGGAATGTTTTATTACTTGGTGCTAAGTCAGCTGATCCACCAATTAAATTAGGAATCTTGTCAGCAACATAATTTAAGATAGTTCCAGATACATTACGTGTGGCTTGGTCTTTATCGCCAAACTCCCAGTATTTTTCATCATTGTAAAGATCAACTGGTAATTCTTCACCATAGTATTTGTTCCATAGTTCTTTTTGTTCTGGGTATTTTTCAACATATTTGTCAAAGTCTGATTGCCAATCAGCTTCTTTTTGTTCACCAATAGCCGCAAGTGCTTCGAAGTGTTTGTATACCTCTTGGTCAACTTCAAATGGAGTCTGATTATCCCATCCTAAAGCTTTACGAGTTGCTGCTACTTTTTCTTCACCCATTGGATCAGAGTGAGCTTTTGAAGTTCCAACTAATGGTGAGCCATAACCAATTTGAGTTTTAATTTCAATAAAGGTTGGAGCATCCGTTTGAGACTTGGCTTGTTCAATCGCTTCTGCGATGGCTTTTAGATCATTTCCATCGGCAACAGTTAAAACGTTAAAGCCATACGATTCCATTCTCATTTGGACATCTTCTCTAAAGGCTAAATCAGTGCTTCCTTCGATTGTAATCTTATTTGAATCATAAAGAACGATTAATTTATTAAGTTTTTGTGTTCCCGCAAATGCGAGTGCTTCGGCACTAACACCTTCCATTAAACATCCATCACCGACTAAGGCATATGTATAATGGTCAATGACTTTATGATCATCTTTATTAAAGATAGCTGCTAAATGAGCTTCAGCAACAGCCATTCCTACCGCATTACTGACGCCGGCTCCTAATGGACCAGTTGTTGTTTCGACTCCAACGGTATGACCATATTCTGGGTGACCTGGAGTTTTTGAGTCCCATTGTCTAAACTCTTTTAAATCATCAATTGTTAATCCATAACCAAACAAATGTAGTAAGGAATAAATTAACATTGACCCATGACCTGCTGATAAAACAAAACGATCACGATTTACCCAGTCAGGATTTTTAGGATTATGTGCTAAATGGTTAGCCCATAATTCATAAGCCATTGGTGCTGCACCTAATGGTAAACCAGGATGCCCTGATTTGGCTTTTTCGACTCCATCTAATGATAGAATTCGAATACTGTTTATTGCTTGTTCAACTATCTTCTGCATATATCCTCCTATTTATCGATAATTACGACGCTTGTATTCTCTGGCTTTTCTTTTCTTAGTGTCTTCTCTAATCCACGTCAGGAAGCTTCGTCCCATAAAGGCTAGAAAGACACTTAATGCGAGTAGGAATATTCCGGCAAATATATGCATCCCGATTCCTTTACTGGCATCAAAAAACTGATTGGCCCACTCCCAATTAATGAGGTGTCCAAATGCTGCTAGCAATTCCTTAGCTCCTAAGTATAATGAGCCAAAGATTCCCCAGAGCAGTACAATAACAATAATACCATAAATAATCATACTACTGATATTGCGTTTCTCATTCATCTGCTTGTATCCTTTCAATTAATTTATCTTCAAATTCTCTTTTAATTATACTATTAATTTCTAGTTTATAGGGTGCTTTTTTATCTATATATGGTGTTTCGAGTATTTTTGGTAAATGAGCTAATCTTGGATGATAAATAATCTTAATTAAATTATCAAATCCAATTTCTCCATACCCTATATTGGCATGGCGATCTTTGCCAGCTCCTAGAAGATTTTTAGAATCATTGACATGAACGACTTTTAGATTAGAGAGTCCTAATAGTAAATCAAACTGATCTAATACTGCGTCAAAATCACTCACATCGTAACCAGCATCATGTATATGACAAGTATCTAGACAATACCCTATATTTTCTTTTTGAATCACACCATCATAAATGGCTTTTAATTCTTCAAAAGAGCGTCCTATTTCAGTTCCTTTACCTGCCATTGTTTCTAATGCGATAATTGTATCCTTCATATCAACTTGACTCATCACTTCATTAAGGCCTTTAATGATTTGTTGGGTGCCTAATTGTACCCCCGCTCCAACATGTGAGCCTGGATGTAATACCATGACTTTGATATCCATTTCTTGAGCTCGTTGAATTTCTTGGACTAAGAAATTCACAGCAAGTTCATAGGTACTTTCTTTAACGGTATTGGCTAAGTTAATAATATAGGGAGCGTGTAATATCACATTTTCTTGTGGTATATTTGCTTCTTTCATTAACTCTTTTGCTTCATCTAATCTAAATAATGAGGTCGATACTCGACGTGTGTTTTGAGGTGCTCCACTATAGACCATAAATGAGTTGGCATTATAGCTGAGTGCTTCATTAACAGATCCTACTAAATAATGTGGACTGCTAAGACTGACATGACTTCCTATTTTAAGCATTTGTTATCTCCTGTAAAACTTGTCTAACTCTAGTCGCTGCTTGAGCTTGAATTGATATAACATCAGCCCCTTGTTGGCTTGCCATAACTTGTAACTGTGCTGAGATAGCAGTTGACATCGAGGCTCCAATAACTAATAAAGCATCGTCTTCTGTGAGTGTTAAGATTTTTTGCATGGCAACTTCATAATTAGGAGCCATGTCTCCGTAGAGGACAGGTTTATTGTAGAGTGTGTGACAAATATCTAATTCATCTTCAGATGGCATGGTACCATGTAAATTAATTGGCTTTGAGCCTGCTTTTTCATGAAGTCCATCGATGTTCATGGTTATGACTTCTACATCATATTCATAGAGTGCATAATGGGCATCATTTGGCTCTGCTTGGTCTATTTGATGCTTCATTGAGCGAATCGCTTTTTGATATCTTGGGACATCTGTTTGAGCGACATGTCGATGAAGAGCATCTCGAACATCTGGATGTTCGAGGAAAGTATCGATGCCACTTTCTTTTGAAATTCCAGCTCCGGTAAAGGCTATAATTCTTTTCTTATTTTTTAACATATTGCATCGCGACACATCCAACGCCTGTGTGGACACCTACGACTGAAACCAAGTCGACTAGGTATGCATCGGCTTGTGGAATCCTTTCTTTAATCATATCAAAAAAAAGTTGTCCAGCTTTTTCATCTTTAACATGTACAACACAAACCTTATAGGTTTCATCGACTCCTTCATCAATCATATCTTGAATAACTGTTTCTAGAGCTTTTTTAAAGGTTCTTACTTTTTTAAATGATTCAATGCGTCCCTTTGTTGTTTCATTTAAATATAAGACTGGAACAATTTTTAATAATCCGGCTAACTTAGCAGCGATTGGAGTTAAGCGACCTCCTCTAACTAAGTGGTCCATATCGGTAGGAATAACAAAGGTATTACTATGGTTAACCATGGTTTGAAGTTCTTCTTTTACGTCTGAAAAACTTTTTCCTTCATTAAACATATCGACTGCTTTTAGTGCACATTGTAGTTGAACTCTGGCTGTCGTCCAACAATCAAAGTAATCATATGTGACTTCTTTTTGATTACATATCATACTTACGGTACTAATGGTTGATGATAGGCCTGTCGTAATATTTACTCCAAAAATAGCATCATATCCTAATTCAATAATATGATCGACCATTTCCTCAATATCTCCAACTAATGGTCCTGATGTTTTTAGCATCTTGCCTTCATCAATCATGTCATAAGTCTCTAGTGAGGTAATTTCTAGTCCTTCTCGATACCCTTTTGTCCCATCAATGACTTGTAAAGGTACACAGAACAAATTGTCTTTGACAATATTCTCGCCATAGTAATTACTACCACTATCTATTAAAACAGCTACTTTCATAAAACAACTCCTTCTCTTTTATCTATTATACATCATCAACACTTTAAAAGCCTGA
>DUUI01000059.1 GCA_012841625.1 Erysipelothrix sp.
ACATTTGAACATTTAGTGAGCCAATTAGAGCTTGCACCAATCTATTTATCTGATTTAAATATTGAATTGGTGTCTAATCCTACTAATAATCCAATCATCGAAAATCATTTAAGTCTTTTAAGGGCAATGAAACAATCACCTCACTTTCAAAATTTAAAAGTACTAGACTTTGAATCTCACTTCAGCGTTGAAGAAGAACTACAATTTGCGGCTATGACCTATTTGGTCAATGACGAAAATATTTTTATCGTCTTTAGAGGAACAGATTTTTCAACCATCGGTTGGAAGGAAGATTTTAATATGACATTCTCTAAAGATGTTCCAGCTCAAATTCTAGCTGTAAAATACATCAATAGAGTCATGTCACTGTATGATTATCCAACCTTTATTGGTGGCCATTCAAAAGGTGGAAACCTAGCAGTCTATGGGACAAGTTTTTGTGACAAAGATTATCAACTAAGAATTGTTAAAGTATACAATTATGATGGACCAGGATTTCGCTCCAATGTCATTGAGAGCGACGAATACTTAACAATACTACACAAAGTAGTAAAATATATTCCCCGATCATCTATTGTTGGTTTATTCTTAAGCTCTCAAGAAATAACAAAAGTAGTTGAGAGTACGAATTTCTCTATTCTACAACATGATTCCTTTTCATGGAAAATAGAAGGAAATAGTTTTGTTTATAAAGAACAACCAACCAATTTATCGAAGCATTTTTCTAAAACAGTTAAAGATTGGCTAGAAGCAATTGATGATGATAAACGAAAATATTTAATTGACGCAGTTTTCGCAGGTCTATCTGCTCTTGATATCACATCATTTGATGATCCTAGTCAATTAAATTTTTCAACACTAAATAGTGCTCTTAGTGAGTACAATAATTCTGATCCAGAATTTAAAGAATTTCTCAGAGAAATATTATGGTCATTTATAAAAGGAATGTTTGATTTAAGGAGGATAAATTAATGTTCTATGATAAGGTGTTAGAAACAACAAAGTTCATTCAAGAAAGAGTCACTGTGAAACCACAAATTGGAATAATTTTGGGGAGTGGGCTTGGCTCACTTGTCGATCATGTCCAAAATCCGGTTGAATTGTCATATCAAGATATTCCCAACTTTCCAGTCTCAGAAATTGTTGGGCATGCTGGAAAATTAGTCTTTGGAACGATTGGAAATAAAGAAGTTATATTAATGGCTGGAAGATTTCATTATTATGAAGGATTTAACATGAAAGAAGTCACCTATCCGCTCTTTGTTATGAAATTACTAGGCATTGAACAATTAATTGTAACCAATTCCTGTGGAGGCATTAACACAGCATTTAAACCAGGAGACCTTATGATCATCACAGACTTCATCAATGGAGTCAGCACCAACCCACTTAGAGGCGTTAATGATAAGCGCTTCGGCCCACGCTTTCCAGATATGAGCGATCCTTACACGACAAGCTTTAGAGAAAGAGCGAAACGTGTTGCACATGAGTTACACATTGATTATAAGGAAGGGGTCTACGCTTTCTTTCAAGGTCCTTATTATGAAACAGTCTCAGAAATTGAGATGTATGGGCGCTTAGGAGCAGACGCCATAGGCATGAGTACCGTTCCTGAAACTATTGTTGCTAATTATCTAGGCTTTGATGTGTTAGGAATTTCATGTATCACAAATATGGCAACAGGCTTAAGAGATGGTAAACACTCTCATCAGGAAGTGGTTGAAATTGCTCAAAAAAGTTCTCAAACTCTTGTTAAATGGGTTGAGAAGATTATAGAATCTGAGAGTTAACAAAAAGAAGTGCTATCATCAGCACTTCTTTTGTTATATTAATTTATATTTTTTAAGGGCATGTTTTATGCCTAAATCCCATAATGGTTTAGTCACATAATCAGCAATTTCCTTG
>DUUI01000060.1 GCA_012841625.1 Erysipelothrix sp.
CCGACAATTGCGATTTTCTGATTAGGTTTAGCCCAGAAACTAACATCTTTTAAGACTGGTGTTTCTGGAACATAACTGAAGTCTACATTGTTAAAGACAACATGTCCGTCAAGATTAGTTATTACTTTGTCAGTTGGCAAGACTTCTTCAAGTTCTACGTCTAAGACTTCAAAGATTCTTTCAGCAGCTGACAAGGCTGAGTTGATTGTCGAGAATTGCATTGATATTTGGTTAAGTGGACGTCCAAAGGTTCTTGTTAAGTTAACGAATGCTCCTAAACTTCCGACTGTTAAGCGTCCAGCAATGGCTAAGAATCCACCGACAATGCCTGTTGCGGCATAGAGAATCATATTAAAGTTTTGCATGATTGGCATCATTGCTGTTGAAAGGGATTGCGAGGTATGAGACTTCTTAGAGAAGAGTCCTGAGAAATAATCAAATTCTTCCAAGGTCAGTTCCTCACGATTCATAAGTTGGTTGACTGTATTTCCTTCGATACTTTCTTCGATAAATCCATTGAGTCGACCTAAACTAATTTGACGAGCTCTAGATGCTGCTCTTGTTTTCTTACCCATTGTTTTAATGACAAATAAGATGATTGGCATTAAGACTAAAACCACTAGCGTTAAGGTTGGACTGAAGTAAAACATAAGTGCGAGTGTTCCACCTATATAGAGAACATTTCCGATAAAGGTTCGAGTTGTATCGCCTAATGTTTCTGATAAGACACCAATGTCGTTGGTGAAACGTGACATGAGTTCACCATGTTGTTGTTGGTCATGATAGCCTACTTTTGTTTTCATTAAATGGGAGAATAGTTGTTCCCTCATCTGATGCATCGATTGTTCTGAGACTTTAAGCATTAATCTTGAGGCGATATAAACAAATATTATTTCACCTCCATAAGCAAAGGCTAGAATTATTAGTTCCCTTGCCATTGACGAATTCATTTGACCTAGAGAAATTTCACCTTTCATCTTTTGGTCGATTAAGTCTAAGATAGGTTTGACGGCTGATGATCCGTACAATCCAGCGAGTGTTGAAAAGATGGTTAGTATAATCGCAATTAATATTACTTTACGATAAGGACCTAGATAGGTAAATAATCGTTTTAGAGTTTTTCTAAAGTTTCTAGGTTTTTGGCCTGCTCCTCGATTATGTCTGGACATCGAAGTCACCTCCTTTTTTAAGTTGAGATTGATAGATAGCATTGTAGACAGAACATGTCTCTAGTAATTCATCATGTGTTCCATATCCACACATCGTTCCTTTATCTAGGACAAGAATCTTGTCACTATTTCGGATGGATGATATCTTCTGAGCAATATTGACAATGCTCATATCGGATAATTCTTCACTAAAAGCTGTTGTGATTCTGGATTCTGTCGCAGCATCGAGTGCTGATGTTGAATCGTCCAGAACTAAAATCTTAGGTTGAGTGACTAAGGCTCTGGCGATGCTCATCCTTTGTCTTTGACCACCTGACAGGTTTGAGCCTCCTTGTTGAAGTTGATAATCATAGCCTTCTTCTTGTCTGTTGATAAACTCATCAATATTGGCAACTTTCGTAGCCCAATTAATTAAGTCCATGTCTGCATCTTTGTTTCCCCATTTTAAGTTGTGTTCTATACTTCCTGTAAATAACACATTCTTTTGTGGGACTACGCCGATGGCTTCGCGTAATTCATGTAGTGTGAGTTTATTGATTGGGACATCATCTAATAGTATTTCGCCACTGATTGGGTCAATGAGTCGCGTCATTAAGTTGATTAAGGTTGTTTTTCCTGATCCTGTAGCTCCGATGATACCCATTTGTTCACCTGGGTTTAGAGTGAAGTTTATATCTTTTAGAATGTATTGTTCATTGTCAACATAGTACTTAAAGTCGACATTTCTAAATTCAAGTTTACCTTGAAGATTTTCAATGTGGAGTGTCTCTTCTGGTCTTGGGTTTGTTATATCTAATTCTTCATCTAGTATTTCATTGACTCGATCTGATGAAGCGCGTCCTCTTGAGTACATATTAAACATCATGGTTAACATCATCATACTAAAGAGTGTAAAGCGCATATAGTTAAGAAAGACTAAGAGGTCTCCTACTTGTAAGGTTCCGTTTGATACAATGGTGTGACTTCCTACCCACATAATTACGATGGTTGCCATATTTAGTGCGAACATCATAATTGGGTCAAAGAGTAACATTAATTTTTGAGCGAATATCGATTGATTTCTTAATCCGTCATTGACTACTTTAAAACTCTCGTCTTCATAGTCTTCTCGGACAAATGATTTGATAACTCGGATATTGATTAGTGATTCTTGGACCTTTTGGTTAAGATAGTCAACTTTAAGTTGTAGTTTTCTGAATCTTGGGAATCCTTTAATAATTAAGTACAGGAGTCCTACACTTAAAAATACAACAAAGCCTAAAACAATCATGGCTAGTTGGTTATCAGCAACATTAATCATAAAGACAGCTGATACGAGCATGATTGGTGCGCGTACGAGTAACCTTAAGCCAAACAAGAACATTCTTTGTAAGAAGTCAATATCGGTTGATAACCTTGTTACCAGTGAGCCTGTGGTATAGGTTGATGTTTTCTTGAGCGAGAATCGTTGGATTTTTTCGTAGACACTAACTCTCATTCTATGGGCGAATTTATTTGATGCAAATGAAGCAAAATAAGTAGAGGCTATTCCTAGGCTCATCCCTAAGACTGCTAGCCCAAACATCTTTAGTCCTGTTTCTACGACCACATCTTGGTTGAGTTGGTTTATCCCGTCATTAATGATAGTGGCCATCATTTGGGTTTGAGTGAGTTCAATAATAATTACTGAGATGGTTGCTATCATCCCAATGATTAATGTTGGGTAACTCCCTTTAAAAAACTTAACTAATTTTCTCATACTAACTCCTTCTGCCTTGCGCTGTCCATAATTAATTCAAATAATCGTTGTAATTCTTGTTTTTCTTGTTCACTTAAGGGTTCTAATAATAATTCATAGGTTTCATTTTGAGAGACCCATACTTTATCTAAGATGTCTAGCCCCTGTTCAGATAAATAGAGTAAGTTTTTTCTCTTGTCAGTCTGATCTATTTCTCTTATGATAAAGCCCTTCTTTTCTAAGCGTCTAACACTTATTGAGATGGACTCCTTGCTGACTTCTAATATATCGACCAAGTCATTTTGAGATAAGCCAGGATTCTTTTTTATTTGGTGCAATAGTCTTGGTTGTCCAAAAAAAAGACCGAGTTTCTCAAGATATCGGCGATGCATTGTTTTATGTGTAATAATCAATTGATTGAATGAATCTATTACTGTTCTGTTCATAAATACCTCCAATTAGTTAACCGGCTAACCAATTATAGCATAGTTGAATAATAAATGAATATATTTGATTAAGAAAATTAACAATACTATTATTTTTGCTAATTTCATAATGATGGCAGCTTAGAAGGGTCATTCAAAATTATGTTCTGTTGCACAGAAGCAGGCTCAAGAAATTATTGATTGTGATATAGACATTGCCCAAATATTATTTGACTTTGTAGTAGGACCTGAAGACAACATACTAAACTTGATTGAATTACTAAAGAAGGCTATTGTGGTGCTGTCACTACCTAAATAAAAAGCCAACATGATCCGATAAGGTATGTTGGCTTATTAATCTAATCATGGTGCCCAAGGTCGGACTCGAACCGACACGGTATCACTACCGGAGGATTTTGAGTCCTCTGCGTCTACCATTTCACCACTTGGGCATGTGAATGTATTTTATTATAGTTAAACCATTTTATCAAGTATTTTATGGTTGACTTTTAGACAATAATTTCATAATATTAAAGCCACTGGGGGCGTAGCTCATTTGGGAGAGCGCTTGACTGGCAGTCAAGAGGTAGTGGGTTCGATCCCCATCGCTTCCACCATTATTAAAGTATGAAATCACCTAATGGGTGATTTTTAATTTTTATAGCTCAATTTTTTGTATAATAGAGAGGAACAAGGAGAGGAAGATTATATGACTAGATACATTGGGACAGTAGCAAGAGGATTGAGAACACCAATTTACAGTGAGGGTGATAATTTAATTGAAACACTCCCAGAATTATTAGTAGAAGCAGCAACTAATTCTGGTTTTACAATAAACGATAAAGATGTACTCGCAATCACAGAATCAATCGTAGCACGCGCACAGGGTAACTATGCGAGTATTTACGATATAGAAGTTGACCTAACAAACAAATTAAATGGCAACAAAACATTAGGACTAACCTTCCCCATTCTGTCTAGAAATCGCTTCTCAACACTACTACGAGGAATTGCGCGAGTGGTCGATGAAGTGATCATTCAATTAAGTTATCCAGCTGATGAAGTGGGTAATCATTTATTCCCAAGTGAAATGCTTTTTGAAGCAAATGTAAATCCTTGGCAAGATGTATTAGATGAGAAACAGTTCTTCGAACTCTTTGGAAAATCAAAACATCCATTCACCGGCATGGATTATATCGAGCTCTATAAAGAAATAGTCGAATTAGAAGGTGCTACATGTAAGATAATATTTGGTAATGATGTGACCCAAATATTAGACTATACGGATGTAGTCTTAACCTGTGATGTTCATACACGACACCAATCAAAACGCATGTTAAATGAAAAAGGTGCAAAAATAGTCTTAGGTTTAGACGATTTACTAAACCAACAAACATTTTTACATGGGTATAACGAAAAATTTGGTTTGTTAGGATCTAACAAGGCCAGCGAAGAGAGAATTAAATTATTCCCACGCGATTGTCAACCATTAGTCGATAATCTTGCTAAGCGAATAAAAGAACTTACCCATAAAAATGTCGAAGTTATGATCTATGGGGATGGAGCCTTCAAAGATCCAGTCGGAAGAATCTGGGAACTTGCAGATCCAGTTGTCTCACCTGCCTATACACAAGGATTAGAAGGCAAGCCAAGTGAACTCAAATTAAAATACTTAGCTGATAATGACTTCAAAGACTTATCCCAAGAAGAACAACAAGAAGCAATCAATAAACGAATAAGAGAAAATAAGGCAAGTACTCATGATGAGAAATATGAAGATGCCGTAGGAACTACCCCTAGACAATTAACAGACTTACTAGGGTCTCTTGCAGACCTTACCTCAGGCTCAGGCGACAAAGGAACTCCAGTCGTCTA
>DUUI01000005.1 GCA_012841625.1 Erysipelothrix sp.
TAGAAATACACTTCACCATTAGGTTTTTTTCTTGGAATACTCTTACCGCCTTTAAGATAGGTAAATTTTTCTATTTGCTCTTTATTAAGAATGTAGTTAGATTTATCGGAATCTCTCTCTAAGATCTCTCCTAGTGTAATTGGATTCTCAATTATTGGATTAGTTCTTAATGTTGTAACATTTCCGTCAATAATTACACCAGAATTCTCAAAGCCAAATTTAAAGTTTGCGGTCATTTCGACTGTATCTTTATAATTATTTAAATTTATATCGTTTATATACTTCTTGAGTGAACTGTCAAGACTTTCAACAGGGAATGTACGAGCAAATAAGCTGTGTTGAAGTACAAAGTTAATAGGAGCAAGATTCAAGTCTTTAATGCCTTTTGCAAATTTTGTATCTCTCTTCCAACCAAAGATGAAAACTCTTCTTCTTCGTTGAGCTCGACCATAATCAGCTGCGTTAATGACGCGCCATTCAACATCATATCCTAAATTAGAAAGTGTTCTGAGCATAATACCAAAGTCTCTACCACGTTGTAAAGCAGGAGATTTTAGTAGTCTGTCAACATTTTCTAATAAGAAAAAAGGAGTTTGTTTGACTTCCAAAGTTTCTGCTATATCCCAGAATAAAACACCTTTCTTTCCTCTTATACCTTTCTCATTACTTTTTGTTCGAGCTACAGAGTAATCTTGACAAGGAAAACCTCCAACAAGAAGTGCATGGTTTGGAATTTCATTTTTGTTAACAGTATTTATGTCTTGATTACTAACTCCTTTAGCCCCAAATCTTGTTACATAACACTCAAAAGCGTGTTGACGTTTTGTAGATGGTTCCCATTGATTTGCCCAAACAAAATCCCAGTCATTATTTTCAATGGCAAGACCAGTTTCTTCATCAAAATTTCGTATATTGTTTAAGCCAACCCTGAATCCTCCAACACCCGCGAAGAGTTCTGCGACAGTTTTTTTCATAAAATCAAGCCTTTCTAGAGCATATTTGATATACTGAACATAGTAAATCACTTATTAGATTATAGCAATTTTTGAGTAGGAGATCAAGAAAAATAATGTTTGTTGATAGAAAAGGGGTAAAAATGGCAGCTAAGTTCAGTACTAAAGAAGAGTTAATTAATAAAGTTAAAACTATTGTCGGTAAAAAAGTAGGGGACTATGATGTTGATGAAGTGCTAAAGAATCCTAATTCAAAAGGTAATATTGGACATGTTGTGGAACAGGGTTTCTTTGGTTATAACATTAATAATGATCAAGCACCTGACTTTGAAAACTTAGGGATTGAACTAAAAGTTACAGGATATAAATGGGTTAGAAAAGAAAAACAAGTATCAGCAAAGGAAAGGTTAGTCATTACCATGGTTGATTTTTTCAATGATATAAATGTTGATTTTTATGATTCACATCTATTCAATAAAATTGCAAATATGCTTTTGATTTTATATGAGTATGAACCAGACAAAAACACATATGAGTTTATAATAACCAACTATTTTATGTACGAATATGAGAACATTCCTGAAAAAGACAAAATTATTATAGAAAATGATTGGAAAACAATCAATAATAAAATTATAGATGGAAAAGCACATGAATTATCAGAAGGTGATACCTTCTATTTAGGAGCATGCCCAAAAGGAGCTAATAGACTATCATTGACGAGTCAACCATTTAGTACCGAAATGGCAATGAGAAGAGCTTTTTCTTTAAAAACCACTTACATGACAGAGTTATTTAGAAATCATATTTCTCATGAGTATGAGTCCAAAGAGTCCTTTATTAAAAGCATAAAGAACCTAAAGGAAAGAACATTTGAAGAGATAATTTATGAAACATTTAGACCATATATTGGATTGAGCCTAAGCCAAATTGATTCATTGTTAGAAGAACCTGTTCAAAGGCAAAATAATAAGCAATATATTAGGTCATATATTGCTAGAATGATGAGAGTACAGCGAAATCACTTGGATTCTTTAGAAGAATTTGATAAAGCAAATATTCAAATTAAAACTGTAAGACTAACAAAATATGGAAGACTAAAAGAAAGTATGTCATTTCCTGGATTTGATTTTGTTGAAGTAGCTAATGAAGAATGGGAAACATCTGAACTAAGAGAAATGTTTTCTGCAACAAAGTTCCTGTTTGTAGTATTCAAAGAGATAGATGACTCAATAAGGGAATACGAGTTTATTGGTGTTAAATTATGGAACATGCCTATCTCTGATATTGAAGGTAAAGTAAGACAAGTATGGGAAAAAACAAATAGTATCCTAAATGGTGAGTTAGTATTAAATATCAGAAATAACAGAGTATTAAATAATTTTCCAAAGATGTCTGATGATTTACTTGTTCATGTGAGACCCCATGCAAGAGTCAGGGCACAAACAAATCCACTACCTCAATCAACAGAAATTAAAATTGAATCAAATGATAATTCAGTTGATCTTAGCTATCTCGATGGCAATAGATTTACTAGACAATGTTTTTGGTTAAATTCAAGTTATGTTCTATCTGTCTTAGATGGAATAAATAAGAAAAAATAGTATAGTACAAACTAAAAAAGAGCCTGTCAATGAGACAAGCTCTTTAGAAGGGGGCAAGTGTTAGGAGGTCTGTTCCTTACGCTGTAGTAATACCGCAAAGATGACAATAGCTCCCTTGAACGCTTCTCTAAGGAA
>DUUI01000061.1 GCA_012841625.1 Erysipelothrix sp.
AATTGTGAGTAGAAGGTTGTTACTCCGAATAACTCAGCAATTGGTACTTGAATCTTCTCAGAGATATGTTTGTGTACTTCGAGTGGAAGATATCCAAAAATACTCTGGGCTTTGTGTAGCACATTTAATGAAATACCCTTCTTATCTTGATAAGAATTTATGTAATTGTCTAATTCAAGATATCTAGGATCATCATCTAAAATGCGGATATTATTTTGCATTTGAATGCCCCTTTCAATATATAAGAATATTATATCGAATTATCTTATAGAATGAAACCGATTACAAAGAAAATGTCAAGTGATTTGATTTTATTGATCATTCTTTTCAAATGCTAAAATATCACCTGGTTGGCATTCTAGTACATCACAGATTGCTTCTAGTGTGCTAAAGCGAATAGCTTTGGCTTTTCCATTTTTTAGTATAGAAATATTGGATATTGTGATTCCGACTTTTTCGGCTAATTCACCGACACTCATTTTTCGTTTAGCAAGAACCACATCTAAGTTTACAATAATTGGCATAATTCCTCCTAAACTGTTAAGTCTATTTCTTCTTTGTATGAACATGCTTGTTTAATGATAATTGAAATCAAGTGAAGAACCGAACCTAGAATAGATATTACTATTCCCATGCCAATAAGCATAAGAGCCATTCCAGGCCCTGGTCCACCTAAACTTGCTAGAACAAAGAAAATGACGATTATAAATAACACAGAAATTGCGCACATTATGGCTAACCAGTTAACTTTCTTCGCAAACTCAAAGGTGAAGGCTCTACCTTTATCAAATTTATATAGTAAGTTTAAAATAATAATTAACCCAGCCATAAACAGTAGCATTAATAATTGACCGATTAGCAAAAGCGGCTCTTTTAAATAGTCTATTTTTTCCCACGATTGCGCAATTTGATGGGCAGATAGTGGTAGAACATAGACAACTATCAGAGCTGAAAAAGCTAGTAACACTAAAATTAAGAATTTTACAAAATGCGAGACATATTTTACTTTCATAAAGTAACTCCTTATCATCTTAATGAAAGTATATCTAGATTATTTTCGAATGTCAACAATTATTTGTTGTTTATCAACAAATAATGAGTATTTTAATACTCACCCTCAACATGTGAGTATACATTGGCTGCATTCCATAGTAGCCATTCATTGATTCCTAGTTCTTTTAAAGCTTGGACTTGTGCTTTAACTTCTGTTGGGCCATAGTCAATATACCAACCTGGTCCCAGATAAGAAGCTGTAAAGTCTTGTAACCAAGGTCTTGTTATTGGCGGATGTGGTAATGCACTTAATATTTCTTTTTCTTGAATCATGTATTCTTTAACAATGCCATATGGATGTGTGTCTGGAGCATCATACCCAAAGTAACTTAATCCCCAATGGCTAGGATATATCATTGAGCTAACAACATCTCCCCGCTCAGCCATTTGAGCAAAATTTTGTCCGATATCAGAATCCTCAGGGACTGTTGCGGTATAACCAAAGATGTCAATACCAACATGAACATTGTAAGGTTCTAGTTTTTGTTTAGCGTACTCTATAAAATCATTAATAACTTGAACACGCAGTTGATCGATAGGTTTATCTATATCAGCATATTTCCCCATATCATAGGTAAGTCCAGGTTCTACAAATGAGAAGCCTTCAGCAAATCGTATATAGTCAAATTGGATTTCTTTAAATCCTGCCATGGCAGCTTCAATTGCGACTGCAATCGTATAATCCCAAACTTCTTGACTAAATGGATTTATAAAGTTTTCACCCGAATGATTCGCCCAAACACTACCATCAGCATTTTTAAAGGCATGTTCAGGATGTTTCTTAGCAAAGCTAGAATCTTTAAATGTTACCACTCTAGCAATTGGATAGATTTGATGTTCTTCAAGTTCTTTTAAGACTGTTTTAGCATGTAAAACATTTTCAGTGTTTTCTAAGATTAAAGGATTATCTGATTCAAAATCAAACAGGATTGTGCCCCAGTCATCTTTAACATCTATAACCATCGCATTTAAGTTAGAATTCTCAATAAGTGCGAGATTGGTATTTCTTAATTGATCACTTGCATATCCATATGCAGACATATAAATACCCTTAACACCATCTTCAGGATATGGAATATCTATGCCTGAATCAAAATAAAATTTCTTTGGATATTGGGTTGGTTCGTTATAAAGAACAGGATTTTCTTTTACATTCAATTCAACGGGTGTATCATAGTTTATTTCTTCGATTGGTTCGTTCTTTGGCACTAATAAATAAACTAGTAATAGAATTATTAATAGTACTGATAAAACTAAAATACTAACTCCTAACCAGTTTACTCTACGGCGCGGTTTATATGTGTATCCTCTATTATAGTTCATCATTATCTCCCTGTGTGTCAATCTCACTTGGGTTAATAATGAGATAACCCTTTTCTATTAAACTATCCACAATGGTGCCCATTGCTTCTGATGTCCATTGTCTATCGTGCATTAAAAGA
>DUUI01000062.1 GCA_012841625.1 Erysipelothrix sp.
GTCACAGTCAAAGCAACAGTCAAGGTTGCTGTTGGTGCGATAAAAAACTGGCTGTCACAAGACAGCCAGTTTGATATAGTATTATATTGATGTGATTAATGAAGAATTAAATAACCAAGGATTAAAGTCAAACTAAGGCTAAATAGATTAACTTTATTATTACTCATCCAAGACAGTCCTTGTACAACAGGTCCATCTCCTTTATCCGTTAGTTCATTGTTTTCATCCAGATATTTTCGCTGTAGCGTGATGCCTAAAACTGAATCTATTAAACTATTGGTGAAACCTAATAGTGTTGAGAAAATGAAGCCTTTAAAACCATAATCATAAAGTGTTATTAATGAGAGTAAAACGCTCCCAATTAAACCAGCCAATAAACCAAACCATGTCACACCCCCAGACAGTCCCTTAGGGACTTTTTTACCACTTAATGGGCTGAAGACTTTTTGATTGGTTAAAGTACCTAATTCGGATGAAAAAGTATCAGCAGTTGCGCCAGCAAAGACAGCGATACCTAATAACAATAAGTTTGGATTGTTTGTATAAGAACTGACTAAAGTCAGCAAGCTCACAGGCAGTGAATTACTAAGTACTTGCTTATAATTACGCTGGGTTGAAGGGTCAAACTTCTTTTTAACTTTGTTTGCGATCTTACTGACGCCACTTCCAAAGATAAAGAATAACAGAAGTGCATAAGCTAGTGGAGCTTTTCCTAATGTGTATAAAATAATTGCTGTGATTAATGCCACAACGATCCCATCTAAAGTAATTGATTTTTTCTTATAAGCATAAGTAACTAATAGGATGCTAAAGACTAAATAAATAATCAAGCCACTACTAAAATTAGAACCGATTAGTGTCGCAACAATACCAGATCCTATAGGGAGTGTTAGATTATCCAAGCCATTCTCTGAGACTAGTTCAATAAAGCCAGAGAAAAGGGCTGTTAAAAGTGTTGTAACTAGGATGGTCACAAGTTTGAATTCACTAAAATAAGTCAGTGATAAAAATGTGACAATAAAAGAGACAATAACAACCGTCAAAGACCCAACGACTGATTTCTTATGATATAAGAGGGTTTTACCATACTTTGGTCCTAATAAAGCGGCTAAGCCATCACCATATGCCATCGTTAATACTCCAATATATGTGAGCATGGGTTGATTAAATAAATAGGATAAAAAGACAAGGATAAAGAGTGACACTGAATAGTAAATAGTCCCTTTGGAATCATCCTCTCTTTCCATGGCCTTAATAATATTAAAACGATATGAGAGCGTATTTATAATGACAAATAAAAAGGGAACAATTAATGCATGTAAATAACTATCGAAAAGTGGTAATAAAAAAACCCAATTACCAACTAGAATATGTATAAATTTACGAGAGAGTTCTTTATCTTTAATGAATGCAGCAATTCCGATAACAATAAAAATAAAAGAAAATGAAATTAAATAAGCCATAAGCATCCTTTCGAAAAATCTCTATTAGTATATCATATGAAGGTGCAGATTAAGTATTCTGTTAAATAAATTGATTGTTTGAATAATAAGAGCTTTTATAATTGACTATGATTTATCTTTTATTCATAATAAACATATGAATGCAAAAGAAGCTGCCAACAAATGGAATGTCCATCTAAATACTGTATATTCTTATTTAAAAGATGGATTAATTCAGAATGCTTATAAGAATCAGAATGGTCATTGGGTCATTGATGATCATGCCCTCAAACCGTTTGTTATCAAAGGGTCCAAGTTTTTTACTGAGGAAAAAATCTATCAAACTATTCTAAGAGCATTGAATAAGCGTGAGAGTATTTCAAGTAATCAGATTGCTGGTTTGGAAGATTATTTTTATGTTTTAGAACAGTCAGGAAATATTGTTAAACTTAAAAATAAGACTTATGCAGATTTATTTACTCAATATAAACCGACTCAACAAGGCTTAGAAACATTAAAGAGTAAGACAAAACTTGTTGAATTAGTGAAACTAGGTTTAGAGATCCTATCATTTCTATAAAAAGCTCGTTTGAGCTTTTTTCTTTGTGCTAGTATTTGTTATAATAATCTAAGAAGAAGAGGAGAAAATATGTCTAGTCACACACTTGAGAAATTTTTAAATGAACAATTATCAGAACTTAAAGAAAAAGGTCTATATAATACAATCGAACCAATTACTGGTCCTAATGGTCCAATCATCACAATTGATCAAAGATCTCTGATTAATTTATCATCAAATAATTATCTGGGACTCGCAGACCATCCCCAGTTAATAGAAGCTGCGAATCAAGCAAACAAGGATTATGGAGTTGGCGCAGGAGCAGTTCGAACCATTAATGGAACAATGGATATTCATATTGAACTTGAAGAGAAACTGGCTAAGTTTAAAGGAACTGAGGCAGCGATTGTTTTTCAATCAGGATTTAATTGTAATATGGGAGCCATCTCTGCTGTTATGGATAGAAATGATGCTATTTTATCAGATGCTTTAAACCATGCATCGATTATTGATGGATGCCGTTTATCAAGAGCAAAGATTTTTGCTTATAATCATAATGACATGGAAGATTTAGAAAGAGTCGCAAAAGAAGCTAAAGAATCTGGTTTATACAATAAAATCATGGTTATTACAGATGGTGTTTTCTCAATGGATGGTGATTTATGCTTACTTGATAAGATTGTTGAAATTGCTGAAAAGTATGATCTGATTACCTATGTTGATGATGCTCATGGCTCTGGAGTTATGGGGAATGGTGCAGGAACTGTAAAACACTTTGGTTTACAAGATAAAGTTGATTTCCAAATGGGAACATTATCAAAAGCAATTGGAGTTGTTGGGGGTTATGTTGCTGGTAAAAAGAATCTTATCGATTACCTAAAAGTTAAAGCTCGTCCATTCTTGTTTTCAACCTCATTAACACCTGGTAATGCGGCGGCCTGTATTAAGGCGCTAGAACTGATGAGTGAATCTGAAGATTTAATGTCAGCTCTATGGGATAAATCAGCCTATCTGAAAGAGAAATTATCTGAGGCTGGATTTGATATTGGACATTCAGAAACTCCAATCACACCGGTCATGATTGGTGATGAGAACTTAACACAAACATTCTCTAAACGTTTAAATGAAGAAGGTGTCTATGCTAAGTCAATTGTATTTCCGACAGTTCCATTAGGGACAGGTCGTATTCGCAATATGCCAACCGCAGCTCACACGATAGAACAATTAGATCAAGCTGTTGAGATTTATACTAAAGTTGGGCGTGAATTAGGAGTTATTCAATGAATCGCATATTAGTGACTGGCGCAAATGGTCAAATTGGAAGTGAACTGGTTGGTTTTCTAAGAGAGAGTTATGGCACAGACAATGTCATTGCTTCAGATATTTCTGAGACCTCCAAGACCAGGGGAATCTATGAAGTTTTAGATGTAATGAATTATGATCGCTTCTTAGAAGTTGCTAAAAAGTATGAGGTAGATGCTATTATTCACTTGGCTGCTTTATTATCTTATAAGGCTGAACAAAATCCGGTATTGGCATTTGATTTGAATATTGGTGGTTTATTAAATAGTTTAGAAGTTGCCAAAGAAATTAAAGCTCAACATTTTTCACCAAGTTCAATTGGTGCTTTTGGTCCAAGTTCACCAATGATAGATACGCCACAAGTAACAGTCCAAAGACCAACGACAATGTATGGTATTACGAAAGTGACTGGCGAATTATTAATGGACTATTATTTTAATAAGTTTGGAGTCGATACGCGCTCAGTACGTTTTCCTGGTTTAATTTCACATAAAACACTACCAGGAGGGGGTACAACTGATTATGCGGTGGCTTGTTATTATGATGCATTAAAAGATAAAAAATCTATTTGTTATCTTAAAGAAGATACTAAATTAGACATGATGTATATGCCTGATGCTTTAAATGCGATTGTCGATTTAATGGAAGCAGATTCAAAGGATTTAATTCATCGCAATGCATATAACATTTCGTCCATGTCAGTGACACCTAAGGAGTTTGAAGAGAGCATACAAAAAATCATTCCAGACTTTGAAATGATTTATGAAATAGATCCTCTGCGACAAGCAATTGCTGATTCATGGCCAGAGAAGATGGATATTCACTGGGCTCAAGAAGAATTCAATTTCTTGTATTTCTATGATTTAGATGCGATGACGCAAGATATGATTGATCAGTTAAAAAAGGGCGCTTAGTTCTGCCCTTTACTTTTTCTATCAAGCTCATCTTGTAGATACATTTTTAGAGCTTCTTCCTTAGTTCTAAGTCTTGGATTGACTTCTTTTCTTTCTAGTGCTTCAATATCATCAAGTGAAGGGTCGACATAATCAAAGTCTTCACTTGGATTGACATCCTCAAAATCACTCGTTGCTTTCAGTTGGTTTTCACCTTCAGAAGCAGTTGGTTGAACTAATTCGTGTTTAGATAAATCATTATCATGTTTAATATCTGACATAAGGGTTCCTCCTTATGTTAATTATACACAAAAACAATCTCTATTGTCAGAAAGGAACCTTATTAGAATGGAAAAACTTAGAAAATTACTAGTGATACTAAGCCTTGTTAGTTTTGGTTTCTTTTTAGTTCAAGCTTATATTGTTGCTAATACCAATATCAATACACTCCATCTAATTTTGGAGCTTCAAGACACCTTATTTTGGGTTGAAATGGGTATTTATAGTTTCTTCTTAGCAATAGTTCTAATACTATTGACAGGTATCTTACGACATGGAATGGATTGGGTTATGACTTTGACTGGGTATGGTGGTCTTTGGTTTCTGATGAATAATTTATTTAGTCATGTCTTTAATGTTAATAAAGTATTTGAGTGTACATTTAATTATGGTGATGGTTGCTTAGAAGCACTCAATAAGTTTGAAACGCTTGATGTCAATCTTTTGGACATTAATTATTATTTAATTGTACTTTTTGGATTATTTATTATAATTGGGTCTTTATCTCTACTAAGAACTAGGATAAAATAGGATGGTCAGGAGAAACGAAGTATGTTTGATAGGCAGGGAAAAATATTAATTGGAACTGTTTCCGTGTTATTTGTTGTTGTTATGGGAGTCTTCTTTTTAGAACTTAGAGAACTTGAAAATCTAAGAATAGAGCCTGTTGATTTTATGCAGATTGAAGATGGCTTATATACTGGAGAAGCACATACGCTACTTTTAAAAGCTAGAGTTAATGTGAGTGTCAAGGATCATTTAATTACAGATGTAGAATTAATTGAGTATCAGCATAATCGTGGTGAGGATGCTATTGGTATTATTGATGATATTATCAATAATAATTCGCTATCGGTTGATGCTATTTCTGGGGCAACCCAATCATCTAATTTAATCAAGGCTGCAGTATCAAATGCTTTGAATCAAAAGTAAGGAGATTTATTAAGAATCTCTTTTTGTTTTAAGAATTAAAGTTAACGGAAATTTAACATTTTTGTGATAAGCTTTCATAAATGAGGTGAGACTATGAAGTTAGAAGTTCGCGAGATAGTAAAAAGCTTTTCTGGTAAAGAAATTCTACACGCAATTAGCTTTGAGGTAGAATCAGGAAAAGCTATGGGATTTCTGGGACGAAATGGAGCTGGGAAAACAACGACCATCCGATGCTTAATGGATGTTTTTAAACAAGATTCTGGACATTTCTATTTAAATGGGAAAGAGTTTGATGTGAACTCAGTTAATATTGGCTATTTACCTGAAGAAAGAGGGATGTACCAAAAGATTAGTATTCTTGATCAATTAGTCTATTTTTCCAAATTAAGAGGTGCCACTCATCGAGATGCAGTAGAATCATCAAATTATTGGATAGATCGTTTTGATTTGAGTGATTACAAAAAGAAGAATTTGGAAACATTATCTAAAGGGAATCAACAAAAGATTCAGATAGCTCAAGCGTTCTTAAATAATCCTGAGATTTTAATCTTAGATGAACCATTTAGTGGTCTTGACCCGATTAACTCAGAGATTTTTAAAGAAGTAATTCGAGAATTTGTTAATGACAATAAATTGGTTATTTTTTCATCGCATCAAATGTCCTATGTTGAAGAAATGTGTGATGATGTAACACTGATCGAAAATGGTCATATTTTAGTCAACCAAGACTTGGCTAGTTTAAAGCGTCAATATGGTGAAAATCGAGTCTTACTCACTGCAGATAATTTTAGTAACGATGAATTAGTCCATAAGTTGAGTGACTTTAGTCCTGAAATAAATCGAAATGGTTTAGTGCTAAATACTAGGGGACAAACACATAGACAGTTTTTAGAGTATTTATTACAGAATAATATAGAGATTGGTAAATATGGATATTTTGAACCAAGTCTTCAAGATTTATTTGTCAAGATAGTGGGTGAGTTTAATGAATAAGTTTCTAAGAGTATTTATATTTGAGTTTAAAAACTTAATTAAAAAGAAAAGTTTTTTAATTTCTACTTTTGTGATGGCTATCATTGTATTAATTATTACAGTATTGCCAATGATGTTTAATACTTCAGAAACAGAGGGTGTTTTAGCGCCTATTTCAATGAGTGATCGTTTTAATGAGAGTGGTTTTATTGTGACTGATTTAAATGATAAAGAAGCAGAGATTATTTTAAGTGTTTTTGAATTAGATGATCATCAAGTTTATGCGAGTCGAGATGAACTAGTTGATGATTTAGAAGCTGAAGAGTTAGAGGTTGGAATCATCATCCATTCATTAACTGAGGTTGAAACTCTTTATTTAAATCGTAGTATGACTGTTGAATACGAGAGTATTGTTAATGCTGTTTTAAAGGATGTTTATCGTAATACTCAGTATGAACAAATGGGGATTAATAAAGAATCGATTGATGCGATTGAGAATACTGTGATTGAAAATGAAATGACTATATTAGGCCGAGATAGTCTGGCTAACTATTCAATCACTTATGTTGCTACATTTGTGGTGTATATGATTTTGGTTTTATATGGAAGTATGACGGCTACAACTGTTGCTCGTGAAAAAGATGATCGGACAATGGAATTATTAATTACGTCGACCAAACCGACTCAATTAATACTCGGGAAAGTTGCGGCTGTATCACTGGTTACGATTGCTCAGGTGGGTGTTATTGTTTTGGCGGGAGTGATTGGTTTTATTATAGCGAAGGAATCATATCCTGAGTTCTTATTATCATTCTTACAATCATCGCTATCACCGGATGTTGTGTGGTTGATGGTGTTCTATTATTTAGCTGGATACATTTTGTATATGTTTATCTTTGCGGCAGTGGGAAGCATGGTGTCACGGGTTGAGGATGTTCAAAATGTAACGATGCCAATCTTGATGATTATTATGGTTTCCATGGCGATTCCCATATTTTCATTTACGGGAGCACTTGGTGGTGTTATTCGTTTTGCGTCGATTTTTCCTTTAACGAGTTTTATGACAATGCCTCCTCGTTATTTAATGATGATAGTGAGTAGTACTGATTTAATTCTGTCAATTGCCTTATTGATTGTGTCGGTTGTGTTCTTTGCGTATTTATCCATTCAAATTTATCATTGGGGATCATTATATTATGGGAATAAAATTAGTCTGTTTAAAGTAATTAAACAAGTTTTTAGTAAAAAGTGATGAAGATTGCTTGTAACTTTGTCCTTTTGCACCTAGAGCATTGTCATTCTTTATGGTAAAATGATGAGGTATATCGAAGGGAAAAAATGAGAGCATTGACAAAATTAAAATTTTTAAAGCCTACATTTGAAAAATACATTAAGCTTGTTTTGATTGTTACAATCTTGACGCTTTTCTTGGGATTTTCGGTGGCTTTGGGCTGGTTATTAGGGAATGTTCTATTCTTTATGAGCTTGTCTTTAAAGAATAATTATTTTGACTTTATTCTGACGATGAAATCGTTTAATAAGGGCTTATTTTTTCTTTATTACCTAGCTTCTTTGGTGGTCTTAATTGTAACTGTTGGGATTGGTTTTTTAGTTCCACAGATTATTTCACCATATGCCTGTTGTTTAGGATTTGTTGGGTTCAAGTTTTTTGTTCTTCTTTCGAATATATTTGGAGGTGAGGTATTTTGACTATTCAGGTTGAAGTCTTTTCAATCTTAATTATTTCGGGTGTTTTGGGTTTAGCTTTTGTCTATTTAGGTAATAAGGTTAAACAATTGGATCCTTATGAAAAACCTTCAGGAATAGCAGGGCTTGCGGTTGATGCTGTTTCAACTTTAAGAAATGTAGTTCTTGGTAATATGGGTAAGCGTGGTGAAAATTATGCACCTTATATTTCTACGATTTTTATTTTTATTTTTATATCAAATATGTCGGGATTGTTGGGTCTTCCACCACCGACTGCTAACTTTTCTGTTACTTTAAGTTTTGGTCTTATTACATGGTTCTTTATTCAGAGAGCTTCTATTAAGTCTAATGGATTTGGTGGGTATATTAAGGGTTTCTTTGAACCAATTGTACCATTTGTTATTCCGAATATCTTCGGTCAGATTGCGCCACTTATTTCACTGAGTGTGCGTCTATTTGGTAACATAATTGGTGGGGGAGTTATTATGAGTTTATTGTATACTTTCTTAAATTACCTTAATGGAATACTCTTACCGTGGCTTAAACTTAATGTATTGGGAATAATTGTTGCGCCGGTGTTACACGCGTACTTTGATATATTTAGTGCATTTTTACAAGCGTTTATATTTATCTCGTTAACTGCAATATTGACGAGTGTTGAATATCCAGAAGAAAACTAGAGAAGGAGAATTATAAAATGGATGCTAGAGGATTAATTGCGATTGGGGCAGGATTAGCTGTTATGACGGGGATGATGACAGGGATTGGACAAGGGTATGTTGCTGGTAAAGCAGTTGAAGCTGTTGGTAAAAATCCTGAAGCAGAGGGTAAAATCCGTAATATGCTTATCTTAGGGGCAGGGATTGCTGAAACATGTGCGATCTATGGTCTATTAATTGCGTTCTTATTGATTTTTGTTTACTAAGTGTAGAAAGAGGCTGATTCAAATTGGATTTTAATATTGATGGGGCACTGTTTCCCAACATTTATACATTACTAACCCAATGGGGTGCCACTTTGATTCTTTATCTTGTATTTAAAAAATATCTTTATACGCCTGTTGTCAAATTTCTTGATAAGCGACAAGTTCGTATGCAAGAAGATTTAGAAGACGCGAAAAAAGAGCGTGAAATGGCTCAGGCACAACATCAAAAAGCTCAAGAAACATACCAACAAGCGGTACAGACAGGTCAACAAATGGTTGATGAATCTCGTAAACAGGCTGAAACAATTAAGTCGGATATTGTTAAAGAAGCAAAAGCTCAGGCTGATCATAAGATTGGAATGGCTCAAAGCCAAATCGATGGTGAGCGTAAGGCAATGCTTCAAGATGTTCAGAATGAAATTGTTGAGGTTGCTTTAGCGGCAACGCATCGTTTGTTGGAAAAAGAAATTGATGAAGAAAGCCAAAGAGATGCTATTTCTCAAATGTTGGCTCAGATTAGTCAAGAATGAGTGAATTAGCTCATCGTTATGGTTTAGCACTGTTTCAGGTATCGTCTGATAATAAGTCGAGTGCTAAAGTGTATCAGGATTTAAAAAATGCGTTGGAGGTTTTTGAGGATCAAGACGTATTAAGTTATTTTAAGGCTCGTGATGTTGAGAGACAAGAAAAGATACAAGTATTGGAAAAAAGTTTTAATCATAACAACCAAGAAGTTCTTGGTCTTTTGAAATTGTTGGTGCGTAATCATCGTTTTAAGATATTCCCACAAATATTTCGTTCGTTTGAAGAGATTTATTATAAAGATGAGAATATAAAGATTGCGACTGTTAAGAGTGCTGTTGATCTTAATGAAGAGGAAAAGACTTTGTTAAGTGAGGCATTATCTCAAAGATATAAGAGCAGAATTGATTTAAGAGTTAAGGCTGATCCTAGTTTATTATCAGGATTAGTAATTGAAATAGAGGGTGATGTTTTAGACAATAGTATGAAGTCTAAATATGAATCACTGAAGAAGACATTATTACAGGGAGGTAAGCGTTATGGACATTAAGCCACAAGAAATAAGTGCACTTATAAAGGAACAAATTAAAGATTTTAACTATGAATATAAGAGTAGTGATTTAGGTCGCGTGATTCAAGTCGGTGATGGAATTGCGTTAGTTTACGGACTTGATAATGTCATGGCTGGTGAATTACTGAAGTTTAATCATGGTGTTTATGGGATGGTTCTTAACTTAGAGACTGATCATGTTGGGGTTGTTTTGATGGGAAATGATCGCCTGATTAAAGAGGGTGATGAAGTTGAAAGAACCAATAGTATTGTTGAAGTTGGTGTTGGTGATGGCTTATTAGGTCGAGTTGTTAACTCACTTGGACAAGTCATTGATGGTGGAGATGAGATTGAATATTCGAAGTTTCGTCCAATTGAGCGTGTTGCTCCTGGTGTCATGACTCGTCAATCAGTGCATGAACCACTTCATACAGGGATTAAAATTATTGATTCAATGATTCCGATTGGTAAGGGTCAGCGTGAGTTAATTATTGGTGATAGACAGACTGGTAAGACAGCGATTGTTATTGATACAATTATTAACCAAAAGGGTAAAGATGTTTATTGTGTTTATGTAGCGATTGGTCAAAAAGCGAGTACTGTGGCACAGATTCAGGAGCGTCTGATTCAAAATGATGCGATGAAGTATACAGTAATTGTTTCGGCGACGGCTGCTCAACAAGCACCTCTTCAATATATTGCACCTTATACTGGGTGTGCGATTGCTGAGGAATGGATGGATCAGGGTAAGGATGTTCTTATTATTTATGATGATTTGAGTAAGCATGCGGTTGCTTATCGTACGATTTCATTGTTACTAAGAAGACCGGCTGGTCGTGAAGCATATCCTGGAGATGTGTTCTATTTACATTCACGTTTATTGGAGCGTAGTGCCAAATTAAATGAAAATTATGGTGGCGGGTCAATGACTGCTTTACCTCTAATTGAGACTCAAGCGGGTGATATTTCGGCTTATATTCCGACGAATGTTATTTCGATTACGGATGGACAGTTATATCTTTTATCTGATTACTTTAATTCTGGTATTCGTCCGGCGGTTGATTCTGGGATGTCAGTGTCTCGGGTTGGATCGGCGGCTCAATCCAAGGCAATGAAAAAAGTGTCGGCTTCTTTGAAGCTGAATTTAGCTCAGTATGCTGAAATGCAGTCATTTGCTCAGTTTGGTTCTGATGTTGATAAAGCGACGCAGAGGGTTTTAAATCAGGGAGCTCGTTTAACTGAATTATTGAAACAAACTCAGTATGCACCGCTTCCTCAGAGTTTAATTGTGTTGAGTTTATTCTTGCATACATATGATTATTTGCCTGAAATTCCGGTGGATCATGTGAGTCGTTTTGAAAAGTTTGCGCATGATCAGTTTAAGGAAAATTATCAAGAATATTTAGATGAGATTGATGAGACAAATGACTTGAGTGATGACCTTGTTGACAAGATGAAGGAAGCTATGGATGGTGTCCTAGAGCGCTATCTTAGACAACATGGCTTACAAGTAGACGATGGCGAATAATATACATCAATTGAGAGGCCGTTTAAAATCGATTCGTTCAACACAAAAAATTACTAAGGCAATGCGTCTAGTTGCGATTAGTAAGCTCCAACAAATTAAGGGACGTTTTGTTAAGAATAAACCATATAGTGAGACTTTGGCGCAAGTGATTCGTCATGTGTTGGCTCATGGAGATGGGTCGGTTCATCCGATGATGGATACATCGTTGGTTGATGATAAACCGCTAATGATTGTTTTTACGTCTGACTTAGGTCTTGCGGGTGGATATAATCAGAGCATCTTTAGGGAATTACTCGAACAGGGTAATAAGAAAGATTTAATCTGGATTGGGACGAAGGGCTTTAAGCGTTTTAATGATTTAGAGTATAAGATTTCTAATGAACTTATTTTGAGTGATAAGGTTGATTATCAACAAATCTTAGAGTTGGGTAATAATATTATTACTCGGTTTAGAGATAAAGAAATTACGAGCATTCATATCTTATATACCGAGTATGTGAATGCGACGACATATTATGTTAAACAAGAGCGTATTCTTCCGGTTCAATTACCAGAGAATTATGAGAGTGGATATAAGGAAATTATATTTGAGCCGAGTGCTTCGGTGCTGTTGGATCAATTAATTCCGCGTTATGTCATTTCTGAATTATATCGTACATTTATGTCTGCTAAAACGAGTGAGTATTCATCTCGTCGAGTGGCGATGGAGAATGCGACGGATAATGCTCAAGAATTAATTGATGATTTACAACTAGAATACAATAAGGTACGTCAGGCAGCGATTACTCAAGAAATCACTGAAATCGTATCTGGAACTGTGGGAGGTTAATGATGGAGAAAGGAAAAATTGCTCAAGTAATTGGGCCGGTCGTGGATGTTCAGTTTACACAGGATCATATGCCACCGATATTAAATGCGATTAAGATTGAAAAAGAGGGTGAGCCTGATTTAATTATTGAGGTTGCTCAACATATTGGAGATGATTTGGTTCGTTGCATTGCGATGGCGTCGACTGATGGACTGGTTCGTGGTATGGAGGCTATTGATACTGGAAATCCAATCCAAGTTCCTGTAGGTAGGGCTGTTTTAGGTCGTATGTTTAATGTTTTGGGTGAGCCTATTGATGAAAAGGATATGCCTGAGAATGTTGATGCGTTTAAGCCGATTCATGCTCCTGCCCCTTTGTATAAGAATCAAAGACCGATTCAAGATATTATGGAAACTGGGATTAAGGTTATTGACTTATTGTGTCCTTATCCTCAGGGTGGAAAGATTGGATTGTTTGGTGGAGCTGGTGTTGGTAAGACAGTTTTAATGCAGGAACTTATTCATAATATTGCCACTCAGCATGATGGTTTATCTGTTGTGGCTGGTGTTGGTGAGAGAACTCGTGAGGGAAATGACTTATATAATGAGATGAAGGATTCTGGTGTTCTTGAGAATACAGTTTTAGTGTATGGACAAATGAATGAATCTCCAGGTGCAAGAATGCGTGTTGGATTGTCTGGTTTAACGATGGCTGAGTATTTTAGAGATGAGTATCATCAAGATGTTTTATTGTTTATTGATAATATCTTTAGATTTACTCAGGCTGGTTCTGAGGTTTCGGCTTTATTGGGTCGTATGCCTTCAGCGGTTGGGTATCAACCGACACTTTCAACTGAGATGGGGCAACTTCAAGAGCGTATTACTTCGACTCAGGATGGTTCTATTACGTCTGTGCAGGCTATTTATGTTCCGGCTGATGACTTAACAGATCCGGCTCCTGCGACTGCTTTTACACATTTAGATGCGCGTACTGTTTTAGATCGTAATATTGCGGCTTTGGGTATTTATCCTGCGGTTGATCCACTGGATTCAACGTCTAATTTACTTGATCCTAATATTGTGGGTCAGGATCATGTTCGTGTGGCTCATGAAGTACAACATATCTTACAGCGTTATAAAGACTTACAAGATATCATTGCGATATTGGGAATGGATGAATTGAGTGATGAGGACAAGGTTATTGTTAATAGAGCTCGTCGGATTCGTAACTTCTTATCTCAACCGTTCTTTGTTGGTGAATCGTTTACTGGTTTAGAGGGCGTTTATGTTCCAATTGAAGAAACGATTCGTAGCTTTGATTTAATCTTGAAGGGTGAAGTTGATAACTTACCTGAACAAGCGTTTATGTTTGCGAGAGATATTGAGGATGTTAAGAAGAAAGCACAAGAAATGTAATTATGTTTAAAGTAAAGATTGTTACTCCTGAGGGTGAATTTGGTGAGTATGAGGCGACTATTTTAAATGTTAGAACAACGAATGGCCAAATTGGTTTATTGAAGGATCATATGAGCTATTTAGCGAATCTTGAAGAAGGAGATTTAAGCTTAGTTCAACATGGTGAGCGTCATACATTTGAAACGGGTGCTGGATTAGTTTATTTTGATAATAATCTGGCGACTGTTTTACTGGATTCAATTGAAGAAGTATGAGTCAAGAATATATAAAAGAAGTAGAAATTAAAAAGGATCAATTAAGGAAGGATTTTTCTCGATTGGATGATTTCATCGCGATGAAGAATCCTTTTTACTACAGACACAAGGTTACGGCTAGTTTTGATAAAAGAGGCAATAAAGTCATTGCTGGTCAATATGAGCCTAAATCACGAAGAATTGTAGTTGATGGTGATAATAAACTGGAGCATAAACTTGCTCAAAAGATTATCAAGGATGCGGTGCGACTTGCTAATAAATACAAGGTACCGGTATTTTCTCAGGGAGGTTATTTAAGGCATATTCAGGTGCGGGTTGGCTATCATTCCAGGGAAGTGATGGTTACGATTGTGGTGAGTGATTTATCGTTTAAAGGGTCTCGTGATTTTTCTAGAGCGCTAGTTAAGCTTAATCCAGAGATAACGAC
>DUUI01000063.1 GCA_012841625.1 Erysipelothrix sp.
ACCAGAGGGTCCAGTCAATGTTATCGTCACATACAATGTTGATTCCTCTGAAATAGTGGCATCTAATCTAGATGTGTCAAATGGACAAGTCCTAACTTTTACAAATAGTGAAGAAATTAAAACAATTTTAGTAGAATTTAGTGATAAAACCTATTTAGCACCAGAAAGTATTTTTTCATTTAAAGTAAGAACAGAGTTAAAAGACAAGGATACCAATGTATTAACAGAACTGAGTCTTATCGACATTTGTATAATTCTGCTGATTTTTCTGGAAAATCTACCAATGGTACTTCTCATTCTGGAAGTTCTTCTGTTTATTTTAGTTTCTATGAAATTGTCCCTAGTGTTTCATTATATAAAAATCTTCTGTCACCAAAACAAAACTATTTTATTAATGACGAAGTTACTTATAATTTGGGTGTCAGTGCACATAGCTTTGTTGGGAGTGTACATGAAGCCAAAATAAATAAAATTGTGGATATCTTACCAGATGGTTTAGAATATATTGATGGATCGGCTTCTCTGAGGGTACCAACAAGTACGGAGATTTCCACAGAGATGCAAAGAGGGACCTCTTTGTATGAACCAGAAGTAATTTTCAATTATATGGGAACAGGACATACCGCACTTATTTGGGAATTTAAACCATTTTCGTTTACAGACACAACCTATAGAAGTAGATATAATGGGGTGTACAATATCTCATATCGTACGAAGATTACAGAGATTACAAAACAAGGAGTTAATAGAAACACTGCG
The DNA here is from genome assembly GCA_012841625.1 of Erysipelothrix sp. GTDB lineage: Bacteria > Bacillota_I > Bacilli_A > Erysipelotrichales > Erysipelotrichaceae > DUUI01. The sequence goes on from DUUI01000063.1 coordinate 760, forward strand.
TATCTTTCATGGCTGAATACTGATGAAATATCACCATTTAATTCTGCGATTGATGATCAATTTGATTTAAATGACAATCAAGTGACAACCGATAAAATAACTCATGCTGTTGCAAGAATTAATTATGTACCACCACGTGAACTCATTGTACGAAAAGCAGTAAAAGGGTCATTAAATACTAACTTTATTTTACCTCCAAGTACGGGGCTAAGTGAAATAGGAACGGAAATGACCTATCAATTTTCATTGTTTAATAATTCTATAATGGATGTTACTACATTGCATGTCTTAGATTTACTACCAATTGAAGGTGATAAAACAGTCAGTGAAGATATTACTTTAGAAATATCAAACAGAATCGATCGTGGTTCTACTTTCCCACTTAAACTCTCAGGACCAATTTTCAGTCCAACTGGATATAAGATAATGTATACTCTTGATGATTCATCAACATATGATGATATTAAAGAGTTCTATAGAAGTGCACAGTGGTTTGAAACTGTTAATGATTACTCACAAGTAAGTGCAGTTAGAATTGAACTCGTTGAAGGTCATGTTCTAGCGAGTGGGGAAGAACAAATATTCAATGTGACATTCAATACACCAAATAATCCAGACCTTACAAACGAAGATAAAGCAGTTAATTCCTTTGGTGTAGCGATATCAGATGAGTTAGATTTCTTTGAGTCCAACTTATCAACGGTGAAACTTGTAAAATATGAAGTGGACGGGTATGTCTTTAAAGATATAAACACGGATGGAATATTTACAAATGAAGATGACGTTTTTGAAGAACACGTTGTTTTGTTAGAGGATGCCCAAGGCAATCCAGTTCTTGATTTAAATGGTAATCCTATTCACGCGATGACAAATGATGAAGGAAACTATCATTTTGATGTCTTTAGAGAAGGTAACTATCGTGTCCGAATTGTTACACCAAGAAACTATGAAAAAATAGAAACGTCAAATCCTAGTGTAGAAAATGAATCTCATATTCTACAAGGAGATGATTTATACCATACAGATACATTTTCACTGAACAGA
>DUUI01000064.1 GCA_012841625.1 Erysipelothrix sp.
TGAATGAGAACATTGATGCAAATAAAGAACTTAGAACCATGAGAAACTTCATTGATAATCATGGTCATGACACTAAAATCTTATGTGCCTCATTTAAGAACTCTAAACAAGTCATGGATGCATTAGAGAATGGTTCTCACTGCGTCACATTACCTTATGATGTGTTTGAATCTATGATTAATAAGAAGCTCGCTACACAGGCTATTGAAGTATTCAATAGGGATGGTAGAGAGTAATAACTAAAGAAAGTATCGACTATAAATCGATACTTTTTTATTTTTGCTGCTAATACTTCATATTATTTGGTATAATTTTCATATGGCGAGAATAAATGAACAACAGTATGAGAATCTTTTAATAACAAATACCAAAGAATCATTATATGATGAACTTTTACAATCATTATCGACGTGTAAGAGTTTTATTTTTAATGTAGCTTTTATTTCATATTCTGGGCTACAATTATTCATTAATAGTTTTGAAGAGTTAGAAGGCAATGCGATACAAGGGAAAATCCTAACATCCACTTATTTGAATTTTACAGAACCTAAATCATTAAAGAAAATTCTAGAATATGATAACTTAGATTTAAAGCTGTACGATGAAAATGATCGTAGAGGATTTCATAATAAAGGTTATATTTTTGAATATGACACTCATTATAAGGTAATAATTGGCTCTTCAAATATCACAGCAAATGCATTAAAGAATAATATTGAATGGAATGTAAAGATGATCTATAAAAAACAAGATCCTTTTTTAGATTCTGTCTTCACTGAATTTAATGATCTTTGGGATGAATTAGATTTGTTAGATGCTATGAGCTTGGATGCTTATGAATGGAAGTATTATAAACAAAAAGAGATTCAGAAAGAAGCTCGTAGATTATATAAAAATGGTGAGTACATACCTCAAGTTGGTAACATCGAACAATTTGAGATTGAAGTTTATAGAGGCATCGAACCCAATTCAATGCAACAAGCGGCCATGAACTCACTTGCAAATTTGCGTGATCGAGGAAAGAATAAAGCATTAATTATTGCTGCAACAGCGACTGGTAAAACATTCTTATCAGCTTTTGATGTACAACAGTTTAAACCTAAGAAAGCTCTATTTGTGGTTCATCGGGAGAATATTCTAATGGATGCAATGAGTAGTTTTAAAGCTGTGTTAGGATCTGGTTATTCTTATTCAATGTTTACAGGTAACCAAAAGGATGATACAGGAGATATCGTATTCTCAACAAACATTTCGCTCGCAAACAATCTTGAGTTATTTGAAAAAGATCAGTTTGATTACATTATAGTAGACGAAGCACATCATGCCTCGGCTACAACATATCAGTCATTTATAAATTATTTTAAGCCACAGTTTTTATTAGGAATGACAGCCTCCCCAGAACGAGGAGATCAAGCTAGTATCTTTAGTATTTTTGACCATAACATTGCTTTAGAAGTAAGACTTGAAGAAGCAATTAATAGCGATTTAATAGTTCCATTCCATTACTTCGGAGTCACAGATGCGAAAGAAGTTGATTTATCTAATATTACCCAAGGTCCTGATGAATTATCAAAAATAGCAACCAAACTAATGATTCATTCTAGAACTCAATATATTATCCAAAAAATGGATTTATATGGATTTGATGGAACACATCGAAAAGGACTTGGCTTTTGTGTAAATCTAAAACATGCTGAATTCATGAGTAAAGAATTCAATGCCGCAGGAATTGTCAGTGAAATGATCTCAGGTAATGACACACCAGAGCAAAGGAAAACATTATTCAATCGATTAGAAGATAATAATGATCCATTAGAAATGTTGTTCTCAGTAGATGTCTTAAACGAAGGGATTGACATCCCAGCAGTCAACTTAGTTTTAATGTTAAGACCAACAAACTCACCAGTTATCTTCTTGCAACAATTAGGAAGAGGATTAAGAAAACATAAAAATAAAGAATTCTTAACAGTTCTTGATTTTATCGCAAACTATTCTAGAAGCTTTTTACTAGCATTAGCATTAACTGGGAATGGAACACGTGAAAAAGACTCAACTATGGTACAAGTTGATAAGAACTTTAATATGGGACCAAAGAAAGTCTTTATCCAAATGGATGAAATTGTAAAAGAACAAATTTTAGACCAGTTAAAACAAACGAATTTTAATACTCTAAAATATCTAAAAGAAGAATATAATTCATTTAAATTAACATGGTTAACAAAACAAGATGGAACCGTTTATATTCCAAGATTCTTGATGGATTACTATGGGGTAGACAAAGCACCCGATCCAAGTAGGTTCATTAAGTATGATGGCAATTATTTGAGATTTGTAAACAGAATGGAAAATGATGAAGAAGTTAAATCACTCGTTAGTGATGATAAGTTTATGAAATTGTATACAATGTTCAACAAACAACTCCCATTAATCAGACCCATAGATTTTATAATTTATAGAGAAGTTCTAACAAACAAAATAATGTCACATGGAGAACTCATTAAGATTATTCGAGAGGAGGTCGGGCAGTGTCCAATTGAATGGTTTGAACATTCATTAAAGTATATTAACTTTGAGCTAGAAGATTCAGTAGGCAAGAAAAACAAAACTAAATTTGTACAAATAAATGAGTCAGATGTAACACTAAGTCCAGAAGTAAAAGAAATTGTATCTGATTCAATAAAGAAAGAATACATTGAAGATGTCATCGAATATGGATTACTAGAATATTATAGAGAATTTGGTAGAAAATATTATGGAAACCCATTCTTGAAATTACATGGTCAATATTCAATGCAGGATGTCGCTTTAGCAGGTAATCTAGAAAAAATGCTCTCTTCTTTTAGAGGACAAGGGGTTACACGAATTAATAAGGATTATTTTTTATTCGTAGATTTACATAAAGATGCAGATATACAAGAGTCAATAAACTATCAAGATAAGATTCTTACTCAAGATACAATGCAGTGGGAATCACAAAATATCACATCCCAAAAATCAGCCACAGGAAAAAATATGATTAACCATAAGACTAAAGGATATAACTTACACATGTTTGTTAGAAAGCAAAAAGAACTTGATGGTCAAGTTCTTCCATATGAATATTTAGGTTTAGTTGATGTTGTAAGTTACAAAGGGAATAAGCCAATTACCTTCCAGTTTAAGTTACACAACAAACTGTCTTATGAACAATATCAAGATTTTATTACAAAGATCTGAAATGTTCCTGTAAACCTTCATACACTTCAATGTCAGCAGGGACCCAATCAATTTCATTAACAGGGGTATCAAGGCTAATCCACTTAACTTTATGGTGGTCGTGTAGTTTTATATTAGAGTTATCAATAATCGAACATAAAAAACAATCCATATCTAATATAAAGTTGGGATATGTGTAAAATACATTAACTATAAAATTCTCAACTTTTATTTTGGCTTCAAACTCTTCATAAATTTCTCGAGCCAATGCGTCTTGAGGAGTTTCTAAGTCTTCAATCTTTCCACCAGGAAATTCCCAAAGGCTATCAAACTCTCCATTTTTTCTCTGTGCAATTAGGACCTGGTTATCCTTAACAATTAATGCACCAACAACTTTTATAATTTTTTTCATAGACACATTATACCATTAAACTAAAAAAGAGCCTGTCAATGAGACAAGCTCTTTAGAAGGGGGCAAGTGTTAGGAGGTCTGTTCCTTACGCTGTAGTAATACCGCAAAGATGACAATAGCTCCCTTGAACGCTTCTCTAAGGAA
>DUUI01000006.1 GCA_012841625.1 Erysipelothrix sp.
ATATAAAAAGAATCTTTTTGTTGAACCTGTTCACTATAGAATTTAAGCTTTTGTAAATGATCCCCCTCAAATTTTCGAGTGTTTAATAAACCAATAGATGTCCGATAATACTTTCTTAATTTATTATCTTGATATCTTTTGATAATAAAACTCACAACAAATACAATCGCTAAAACAATTAGTAACATTTGAATTTCAAAAGGCATTTATTGTCTCCTTCATAAGAAAACGTCATAAAATGACGTTACTTGTGTTGATTCATTGAATTCATGACTTGGCGAATTTGTTTCTCACTAGGTTTACGACCCATTTGTAAGAACATAGCACGAATCATCTTTTCATTTACTGGTGGGTTTTCCTTAATTTGTTTCTCAAAGAAATAACGTGTTATAAAGAAACCAGCAACTCCACCAACTAGTACTCCAACTAAAAACCATACCCATTCCAAACTTCTCACCACCTTTTAATTGTTTATATTTTACCCTATTTTAAACCATAATAAAAGCCAAAAGGGTGATATTATTCCCTGTGTGTACAGGTGGGCATCTTAGTTAGAACTTAGGATCCCTAATTGAATAGGTCTTCTACACTGCAATAACAAATCAGATTCCCTTATATCAATGTGTTGGAAATATATGTGTCCCTCTTAGCTAGTTTTAGTATATCATATTTTTATAGCTTTGGTATAATGTAACAAAAGATAAGGAAATAATTTATGGATCAAATTAGAAAACGAAGAATATTTTTAAACCAACTTAACCAGGATTTACAAATTGAATTTAATAGCAATTCAGTCCCCATGAATGCACATCAAATCGAAGAAATTGCCCGCTTAAACCCCGTTAAAATTTCTGATTTTCAAGCCATCAAAGGACTAGGTGCAAAATTTCAAGAAACCTATGGACAACTTATTATTGATCGCTTACAATCATTCAATTCACAATCCACCCAGCTAATTGATGATACGAGTATAAAAACAACCATAAGCGAATTAGAAAAGCGTTTAATCAACATATCAAAGCGAAATAGGCTCCTCTATGTAGCTAAGACATCACCCAAAACAAGTTATGACCTATCTCAATTAAATCAAGATGAACTCACGGCTCTACTCTTTGATAATCAGAAGATAAAGCTCGTCGATCTAGAAGATGAAGACGCAAAAAATAAGTATAACTCACTCAATGACATACTAAAGAATGTTAATAAAGCTTATCGAGAAACAGGTAACTTCGATTTATATATCGCAACACCTTTTGTGATTGGTGAATTCATACAAGACCCATTTACAGTAAGAGCACCACTCGCTTTATTTCCAATCAATTTGATAATCAATAATAAAACCATTATCGTTGAGGCTGATTCATCAAAAGATGTTCTCATTAATACAAACTTGATTATTGCCGCTCAGAAGTTTCTAAAGAGTAATCGTCCCCTCATTCCAATGAATTTAGAAGAAGTCACAAAAGAGACTTTCCTTCTCGATTTATTAGAAGCCTATAAGCTACAAGGCCTACAAATTCAAAACACAAATGAAGAACTAAAAGCATTTGAACCTAAAACAATTGAATCTTTTAAACAATTAAAGCCTGGATTATTTGAAGTAGAAAATGTCGCTCTTTTAGGATATTTCCCAATTTTATCAACCTCAATCCAAAGAGATTATGTTTCAATCAATCAGTTGGACTCGTTTCCACCACATGTCTTAACACTCTTAGAAACTATCAGTGAAGTGCATGACGAGGATGAAGAAGTAGTAGAATTAGACGAAGTTAAATTTAACGAAGAGCACCTCGCCTATATCAATCCTTTAAATACATCCCAAGAACAAGCACAACTACAAATTAAAAAAGGACAACATTTAGTTATTCAAGGTCCTCCAGGCACTGGTAAATCCCAAACCATTAGCAATGTTATCGCACAATCAGTCTATGATAATAAGAATGTATTAATGGTTTCCGAAAAGAAAGCAGCCATAGATGTAGTTTATTCACGCTTATCTCATTTAAATCAATATGCACTGATACTTGATAACATTAATGATAAAAAGAATTTTTATGCTCAATGTGAACAACTCTTTGTAGACAATAACGCTCAAAGTGAAATCATCGACTTAAACAAACAAAATACAGCAATGAATGAACTCATAGAAGATGCATCAAAACTTAAAGACTATTTAACCTCACCATTAATTGATGATCTAACGCTGCTCGATTTATATCCAATTACTCATAAAATTGACTACACTCAAGAAGAGATTTTTAAAGAATATGACCAACTAAAGAAAATGGTAGATCCTAAACATTTTAGTAGTTATAAGACTCTAAAAGACTTAGATTTAACGAATTTTAATGATCAAGTAGCCTACTTAACACTTACAAAATCTATTCCTAATTTAAAAGATATTAATACATCCTTAAGTGATTATGATGTCATGACTCTCAAATCTGCATACCCAGAGATTAAGAAACAAGTCGCATCATTTAAAGAGTCCGGATTTGTCTTTAAATTATTTAATAAGAGTAAAGTAGACTCAACTTTAGAACCTCTGAGAAAACTATTACCATCTGTCACAATTGAGACTCTAGACTCCATCGACACACTTCTAAATAACTATCCACAAATTAGCAAACCAGTTGAACTAACACTTAGTCCTGAACTATTAACTTTAATAGATCAGATGATGAAGACATTTAATGAGGATGAGAAAAGCTCATTAAATCGATTGATTAATTTTATTGGCTTTGAACTTATCCAAGACTATGAAAATAAACACCGTGATATAGCTGATCTTGTAGATTCATTCCCACAACTAATTAATTCATTTAATGCATCTGCTGACGAAAAATCAAATTTACTCCAACAAACTTTAGCACAGAAACTTCACGAGAATCGTCTACAACTTAAAGCAAGTAAGCGCTCATTAGAAATGCAACGAATTATCGAGCGAAAACGAAAATGGTCTATTAGTAAATTTGTTGACCGATTCTATGTTGAACTCTTTGACGGAATTAAGATTTGGTTACTAACACCCGATGTTGTCTCTGAAATCTTCCCATTAAAGCCAGATTTATTTGATGTCCTAATCTTTGATGAGGCCTCTCAACTATACATCGAAAAAGCAATTCCTTCTATTTTACGAAGTAAACAAGTAGTTATTGCTGGAGATTCTAAACAATTACGCCCATCCGCCTTTGGGGTTGGACGCTATGATTATGATGAAGAGATTGAGGATGATTTCATAGATGCAACCGCTGCCCTGGATGAGGAATCACTCTTAGATTTAGCACGATTTAAATTCTCTAACATGACCCTTAATTATCATTACCGTTCTTTATACGAAGAATTAATCGCCTTTAGTAATGCTGCTTTCTATAAGAATCAACTTATTGTATCGCCAAACGCTCTACCAAGCATAACACCACCACTTAAGCGAATTAAGGTGGACGATGGCCAATGGATAAAACGATCTAATCAAGCTGAGTCAATTGCTGTTGTAAATCTGATTAAAGAAATCTCAGAAACAAGAGAAGACAATGAAACAATTGGGGTCATCACCTTTAATGCGACACAACGAGCACTCATTGAAAAAAACTTAGAAGAACTCGCAGCTAGTGATAAGGCCTTTGGTGATTTCTATGCTCAAGAAAGCACAAGAGAAAAAGACAATCAGGACTTAAGCTTATTCGTTAAGAATATTGAAAATGTTCAAGGTGATGAGCGAGATATTATTATCTTCTCAATTACATATGCACAAGATGAAAATGGTAAAGTTCCATCATTCTTTGGATGGCTGTCTCAACAAGGTGGAGAAAATAGACTAAATGTGGCAGTGACTCGAGCCAAGAAACAAATTTATGTCGTGACCTCAATTGAGCCGCATCAGCTACCGGTCACTAATTCGGCCTATCGCGGACCTAGTTTACTACAAGATTTTTTATCATATTCCAAGGCAGTCAGTGAACAGGATATGACAAACTTAACACATACCTTAAATCAATTAAGTCCCCTACCAACAAGTGCTACAGCTAAAAAAGAAATGCATCCACTTGTTAAAGAAGTGGCTAGCTTCTTGGATAAACAAGGCTATCAGACAAAGTATCAAGTCGGGATTGGTGCTTTTACAATTGAGTTAGCTGTTTATAAGGATGACTTATTAATAGCCGGTTTAGAGTTTGATCATTCAGTCTATTCTACAAACCTGAGTGATCGAGCACGTGACATTCATCAACCTAATTATCTTAAGGCTAGAGGTTGGAAAATTATTCGACTCTTTAGCTATCATGCATATCATCATAGACAACAATTCTTTGAAGAATTATTATCAAAATTAGAGATGTAAATAACCCATCTCTTTTTTTGTGTTAAACTATTGCTATGACATTAAAGCAACTACTATTAAGTCGAAAATCCGGCTTTATTAAATACATTATTGGAAGCTTTATTCCAATTATAAACAATTTAGCGATGACCTTTATTTTCGCTTTTTTGATTGGTGTTCTTCAAGACATCTCCCAATTACCTCAAACTTTATTACTTTCAGCATTAATTGCTGTAGGTAGCATTATTCTTCAAATCATTTCACGGTTTTTAAGAATTGGTTATATGCGTGATATTTTGATGGATATACGAATGATGGCATTTAAGAAGATTATGAATAAATCCTATCAACAATTTGCCATAAATAGTAAGGATACCTATCTATCACACCTAGTAAATGATATTAATTTATTTGAACAAGATTTCTTCTTATCATTACTAAATGTAATAGTCAGTGTTGGAACCTATATAGTCTCAGTCACCTTACTTCTTATTTTAGACCCACTAATTGCTGGTTTAACACTTTTAGTCTCTTTGTTGATGTTAGTCATTACTCGCTTTTTCGAGCCTAAAGTGATTGCTTTAAAACAAAAAGTATCAACAGCTAATGAAGATTTCTCAATCTATTCAGCCAATGCTTTGTCTGGTCTTGAAATTTTAAAACTAAATCAAGTTGAGGATAAATTCTTTGGTCTATTTCAACAAAAGGTTAGAACAATTGAAAACTTCAAACAACGATTTAATTTACTCTCTGAAACACAGCGGGTTGGTTTAGAAAATATAGGATTTATATTTACAATTGGTATATCTATCTTGGTTTCAACACGCTTAGCCACTGGTCAAACACTGACTCAAGTAGCGCTAATGATTCAAATTGTTAACTCTGTTATCTGGAATCTAGCATTTGTTTTTCCGCTTATGAATCGAATGAAGGCAAGCGAATCTATTTACAGTAAGATAACAACACTTGATGACATTGATCAAAGTCATCAAGGAACTCAGCCTTTTGTTTTAAATGATTCAATCACAGTTAATAATGTATCATTTGCCTATCAAGATGATTTAGAGCGAGATATTCTTAAGAATGTTAACCTAAAATTAGAAAAAGGTAAAAAATACTTACTAAAAGGTGCCTCAGGAGCTGGTAAAACAACTTTCTTACAATTATTATCAAAAGTCTTTCTACCAACTAATGGATCAATTACTTTAGATGATACTAATTTTAATGAGATTTCTGTGAACAGTTTTAATGAACATGTAGCCTTTATTTATCAATCGGTCTTTCTTTTTAATGATTCTATTAGAAATAACATTACTCTATTTGATGAGACTATCTGTGAAGATAAACTAAATGAAGCAGTTCTAAAAGCCGGTTTAACAGAGTTCATAAATAAATTACCTGAAGGCTTGGATACAATCTTAGAAGAGAATGGTAAAAATATTTCTGGAGGGGAAAGACAACGAATTAGTATTGCTAGAGCATTAATTAAAGAAGCTGATATTTTATTTGTTGATGAAGCAACATCTTCCCTTGATTCTGCTCTTGGTGAATCAATCGAAAAAACACTATTAGACCTAGACCAAATGGTTATAGCAATTAGTCATCGTACTTATGAAGGTGTAACCTATCAATATGATGGAGTTATTTCAATTAATAACCAACAAGCCTATTTCTATGACACCAAAGAATACTTTGAGTTAGGAGGTATTACACAATGAAAAAGACATTGTATAAATCCCTTCCCTACTTGCTCTTAGCAGCCTTAATTGGACTCATTGGCTCACTTTTTCAAAGTGCCATGTCATTAATGATGATGGATGTCATTGACTTAGCTCTAGCAGGAGAAGTCAGTCAGCTAACTAGTGCAGCTAAAGGACTGTTCTTGTTTTTATTCTTATCAATTCCTATTAATGTCATAAAAGTCTTAACAAGAACTCAATACACTAAGAAAACGATGTTAAACTTAAAGTCTTATTATTTAAGTAAACTTTTTGATAAAGATATTAATGAGTTTCAAGAAGAAAACAATGGCCGTTACTTGTCCAATTTAACCAATGATATGGAAAGCATTGAACAAAAATATACTTTGTCAATTCTTGATTTGGTCTTAGGCGTCATTGATTTTCTTGTAGCATTATTACTATTAGCCTATATTCAAAAAACTTTAGTCATAATTGCGATTGCGGTTGGCGTTGTTATTGGTGGTTTGTCTGTCTTTTCTGGGAAACCTTTACAGAAACCAGAGGGTGAAAAATCTAAGCGACTCACAAAATACACTGAGTATATTAAAGAAATACTAGGAGCTTTTGCGATTATTAAAAATAACAATCTAGAACAACGAATTACAACAAACTTTAAGGACTATTCAAACTCAGTTCAACAAAAAAACTATGACATCGACAAGAAATTTACTTATATCAATGCGATTCAACAACTCTTTATGTTTGCTTTAATGATTGGTGGACTTGCATATGTTATCTATCTTGCGGCTTCTGAGTCATTTATCTCAGCCGGAGGTCTAATCCTAGTCTTTAACAATTTTGGACGCGTTGTTGGCCCAATCTTCCAATTAACAGAAATTACTCCAAAAATTGCCTCAGTCAATTTACTATTTAAAGAAATGGATGATATCTTAGAAAATAAGAGCACATATCGCGAAACTCTATCTCTTTCAAATCTTACAGAAGGCATCATATTTACTGATGTTGCTTATGATTATGGTGAAAACCTTGTTTTCGAGAATGCGAACATCACTTTTGAAGTTGGTAAGAAATATTTAATTATTGGACCAAGTGGTCAAGGGAAATCTACTTTACTGAAACTATTAAGAAAATACTTTGCGCCAACGAATGGTCAAATCTTAATTGATAATCAAAACTTCGTTGAAACAAAGAAACTTGATGTTTTTTCACAACTCGCAAATATTGAACAACAGGTCTTCTTATTTGAGGATACGCTGAAGAACAACATCACTCTGTACAAAGATTATACCCAACAAGAAATACTTGATGCTATCAATAAAGGAGGCCTAACCAATGTTGTTAATGAATTTAGTGATGGATTAGATCACATGATTCTAGACAATGGTAAGAATGTCTCAGGGGGCCAGAAAGCTCGAATTGCGATTGCTAGAGGATTAATTACTAAGGCACGCATTATCCTTCTAGATGAAGCTTTTGCATCGCTAGATGAAACGGTTGCCAAACAAATTGAACAAACACTTCTGTCACTGGATAATGTCATGGTCATCAATGTGAGCCATGTTGTCTTTAAGGATAGTATGGCTCAATATGATAAAGTATATGTCGTTAACAATCAACAAATACTTCCATTAGAGGTCTAAAAAAAGAATCATTCGCTTGAATGATTCTTTTTATTTAAATCAATTATTACAGGAAATTAGCAAGCGCTAAGATATTGGTTACAATGAACCCTGATGCATAGTATGCCATAAACTGAACACCTGTATGTACATCAAACAGGTTGTGTAAAATACCAGCGAAAAGTCCGATTACTAATGTAACAACAATACCGACGATTCCTGCTTCATAGAATGCAAGCATGAAGATTAGGCCTAAGAATGTTCCAATTAGAGCTTCATGAGAAATGTACTTAAACATCATTTCTGTCCATGAACGTGCTTTACGAATTGCGATAGGATACGCAAACAATGACCCTGCTAATATTCCAAAGATACCAAATACGACATAATGCCATGGATCTAAATAACTTGAAATATTATGAATCACTGGATCTACAGTAAAGCGTGGAGGAGCATTAAATAATGGTGCCGCAGGTCCTAAAGCAACTGGGCTTAAAGGTAAACCAAATGCTAATAGTGGGATAATTAAGCCACCAATATATGTAGCATTGGAAACTGCGTCCTGAACTGATAATGTAGATGTAATCTTTTCATATAGTTCTTTAGTGCGTCCAGCAACAATTTCACCTAGTAATACAATCATACCAACTGGTGAGAATAAGAAGGCTGCTGTCGCAATACCAGCATTACCAACCGATGTTTTGCGTTGTTTCTTTGTTAATAAACTAAATGGGTTTGGGAAATAAGGTAATTTCTTAGAAGGCTCAGGAGCCAACCAAACACTTTTTTCTGTGTCACGTCGTTGAGAATCTCTTAATTTTGGAATTAAGACATTAAATAACTCTGAAATCATTGGTCCAATCGTGATTCCCATAAAAATCGAAATGAATAAAGTATGACCAACTGATTCAATAGCTAAACGTTGCATACCTTGGATTAAGAATGAGACTGGAATTAAAGCAATTACAGCTCCCCATTTGGCTTTTGACATATAAGCAATTAAGATGGCACCTAATGTAAAGACAAGGCCGACATAAGGTTGAATATAATCACCCAGTGGTGCCAGTACATAAGCCACAACAATTGCTAATGGAACTGCTATTAGACCACCTACGACTGATCCTGCAGCAAGTTTGCGCATTGAAATATGTGGGATTCCTAACTGTTTTGCTAAGGATGTGTATGCAACCATCGGAACACCTGTCGTACTTCCTGGTAGTGCAGACATCGCAGTAGGAATTGTGTGCGCTATTTGAATGGCTTGCATAATTGAAATAAACCAAGCAAATAAGGCAATTGGTTCGACTCCAAGTAAAACTAGAATAAGCGTTAAAGGAGCCATGGTAGCTGTTTCATCAGTACCCGGGATTACCCCAATGAGTGTAAAAATAAAACTACCAGCAACTGCTAAGACTACCGATTGTAAAATAATATTAAAGGTCATGGTTACTCCTCAATCTTTGAGCCACTTTGGGCTTTTTCTTTATATTCTGGTTTGTAGTTCTTGGAATCTTCTGGAATAAGTGCTAGTAAAGAATACATATGTAGATCTTCTAATTCAGCAATAATCTCAGGATCAACCACAGCAAGTGCTGCGGCTTCTTCTTCAACTGTCATTCCGGCTGTTCTTAAGACTTCTTCAACACTATCAGATTGAAGTTCTCCTTCAAAATTACGTTTTGGTTTAAATAAACGCGCATTTAAAACTCCTGATAAAATACAACCTGCCATCCCTACAAGTAATGCATAACCATCAGCCATTCCTGCATCAAGACCTTCCATACCATGGAAAATATATTGTCCGACAAAGAAAAATGTCATGGTAAAAATAACGCCTAATAGACAAGCTAAAAGAAGTTCTTTTAAGGCAACTGTATCCCCCCACACTTCAGTCAAGTGCTTTGGTGCTCTTTCTTTCTGTGACATATTTTATATGTTCCTTTCTTATTTGTTCAATTTACTTAAAATTTCTTTAGCATACTCAACATTGATCAGTTTTGCTTCTCTCATTTGCTTCACAACTTCATCAAGTTGTTCTAAAGTAGCCCCTGCTACAGTCGCAACATTACGAGCATGAAGTGACATATGACCACGCTGAATACCTTCAGTGGCAAGTGTCTTAACTGCTGCTAAGTTCTGAGCCAAGCCAACAGCCGCAATGATTTGAGCTAATTCACTCGCTTTAGTGATATCAAGAATTTTAATTGCAACTTTAGCAATAGGATGGATCTTAGTAGCTCCCCCAACTAAACCAACTGCCATTGGCAACTCAATCGTTCCTACTAAATTTCCTTTTTCGTTTTTCTCCCAAGTTGTTAGTGATGTATATTGTCCATTACGGGCTGCATATGCATGAGCGCCTGATTCAATAGCGCGAGTATCATTACCAGTAGCCAAGACTACAGGAATAACACCATTCATGATTCCTTTGTTATGAGTCGCTGCTCTAAATGGATCATTTTTTGCGAATGCATAAGCCAATAAAATCTTATCAACTGTCTCTTCACCACCTAAGACTTCTTTATCAACCTCAACATGTGCACGAGCCAGTCGATGAACCGCAAGGTTTGATAAAATTCTTAAGAATACTTGACCACCAGTTATTTCTTCTAGGAATGGCGCAACTGCTTCTGCCATTGTGTTAACTGCATTTGCTCCCATTGCATCAAGAGTGTCAACCTTTAAGTGGGTAACAACCATTGTTCCTTTATCAGTTTCAACAAGTCTAACTTCTAAATCAGAGAAACCTCCGCCATGATTTACTAAGTATGGATCTTTTTCATTACAGATTTCTTTAATCTTCTCTTTTTGGCTTAGAATTGCTAGACGTGCACCATTTGGATCTTTAATTCCAACAAGTTGAACTTGAGCAATCATAATTGATCCAGTATAACTTGTTTTAAATCCTCCAAGTGAGCGAGCCATTTTAGCTGCATTACTAGCTGCCGCAACAACTGATGCTTCTTCTGTAACCATTGGTACAAGGACGTCCTTACCATTGATTACAAAGTTCACACCCACTGACAGTGGCAAACTGAAACGACCAATAACATTTTCAATCATGTGGTCAGCTGTTTCAATTGGTAAATGGTTACTATCAGCAATGAGATTTAATTCTTCTTGAGTTAAATCTGCGAATTCACCAACTTTTTGTAGCCTTTCTTCAACAGATAATTTATAAAATCCAGAATAACTACTTGATTTCGACATTTTCTTCCTCCTTTTCTTGTTCTTGTGGGTAATCTACGACTAAACGCATTAAGCCTGAAGCCATTGATTTTCCAAGTGTATCTTGTCTTAGTGATTGAGTCGCACCGCCTCCCAAGGCATGCTTCATCACAAAGTTGAAACCATTAAGACTTGCTACTTCATAACGCTTGATATCCCCTTTTACCATGTCCCCAAAGTGTTCATGCACTCTTTGTACAGTCAGAACTTCTTTCAAGAAATCATAGTCTTTTGGATCACGAGCAAATACACAAATGTTACTTGTATCACCCTTATCTCCTGAACGAGCATGAGCAATATCTTTTAAATATACTTTAGCCATTAGTTAACCTCCTCTACATGTTGTGTTAATTCAACATATTTACGGTGAATGAATGTTGGCCATAACGCAATAACTTCTGTTGGGCGTGATCTTCCACCAAAGAAACTTGAACCAGGAGGACCATTAAGTTGTAATGGCGCAATTTCTGGAATAATCTTCTTAGCTTCATCAATACTTTGAGTTCTTAGCGCAATACGTAAGACCACTTCATTTTGATTTTCAATCATTTCTTCTGATGTGTTACTAACATCAAGATGTAATGAATTTAAGCCAAGATAATCGATTTGTTTTTCTTGATATACAAGATTCTTCTTTTCCATTTTATTGAAAATAATCTCAGCAGCCTTTTGAGCTTTTTTAACAGCATCAGGCCAAGCAAATGCTAGATGAGTCACTACTTTGTAGCCTGCATGATATCCAACACTAAGTTTCAAAGTATCAGGACGTGGTTTGCCCTTGATGTTTGCTACTTCGACGCGGTCTTTACCAACTTCTTTAAGAGTAACCTCACTAATGTCAACCACAACATCTGGTGTTATGTAATTAGCTGGATCATGTACTTCATAAAGAATTTGTTCTTTTAAGGACTGTTCAGTGATCAGACCACCACTTGTTTCTGTTTTAGTGATGAAAAACTTATCTTCAGTAATTTCAGCAATTGGGAAGCCAAGATTCTCCATGTTTTCAACATCTTGCCAACCATAATCATAGTTACCACCTGATGCTTGTCCACCACATTCAAGCATATGACCAACCATAATACCTTGTGCCAGTTTATCCCAATCAGTATTCTTATAGCCAAACTCATGGGCTAAAGGTGCTAAGAATAATGCTGAGTCAGTAGCTCTTCCTGTGATGATTACATCAACATCTAGTTTTAAACATGCTTCAATCGCTTCGTATCCATAATATGCATTGACATTAACAATGTCTTTAACAATTGGATGCATAGTTTCATCAGTATCAATGCTTCTGAATTCTTCTCCATCCAACATTAAGCCTTCTACTTTATGATGAATGTCATCCCCTAAAACATATCCGATACGATAGTTTTTGATGCCTTGTTTTTTAATCACATCTTTTAGTGCATTGACACAGGCCAGTACATTCATACCCCCTGCATTGGAAATAACAGTAATGTCTTTTTCTTTTGCTTCTTTTGCGATTTCACTCATAAGTGAAATAAAATCACGTGCATATCCAGCATTTGGATTCTTTAGCTTTTGTCTTTGCATGATTGACAAAGTAAGTTCTGCTAAATAATCACAGGCTAGATAATTAAGATTGCCGTCTTTGACTTGATTAATTGCGGCATCTGGGGAATCTCCCCAAAACCCTTGGCCGCCGCCTATTCGAATCGTTTTCATTTTTCCTCCTTAAACAACTTTCTTGTTTTTTAATTCTTGAATTTCTGTTTCATTAAACCCTAGATCAGCCAATACTTGATTGGTATCTTGGGATAATAGTGGTGCTGCCTTCTTAAACTGAACACCTCCCTTACTTAATTTAATTGGATTACCATTCACTTTCATTTTTCCTATCACAGGATGCTCTAAATCAACAAACATCTCACGTGCTTTAACAAAATGTTGATCATTCACAATATCTTCTAGGGTATTAATCCGTGAACATGGTATTTTTGCATTCTCACACAATCTCATCACTTCATCACTAGAAGTATCCTTAAAATGTGTTTCAATTATTTCTTTTAAGATATGTTGGTTATCAACTCTTTTTTGATTATCACTAAATCGATCATCATTTATAAGCTCTGGCTTATTAAGGACTTCGGTTGCTAATATTTTAAATAATTCATGATTACCACAAGCTATAATGAGATAGCCGTCTTTGGCTCTAAATGAATCATAAGGACTAATGGCTGCATACCGATTTCCAATTCGTGCTGGATTTTCTTGGCTTTCATGATAACGAGTAAAAGCATTCTCAAGACTTGATATCACACTATCAACAAGTGCCACATCAACATGTTGTCCTTCTCCTGTATTATGTCGATGATTAAGGGCCGCAAGAATTCCAATCGTAAGATTTAAACCTCCCAAAACATCCCCAATTGCATTTCCTGCACGAGTCGGTGGATTATCCTCCTGACCCGTTAATGACATAAGTCCCCCCATCGCTTGAGCGATGATATCATAACCAGGTTTATATGCATAAGGACCTTCCTGTCCAAAACCAGACAGTGATGCATAAATAAGGCGCGGATTAATTTGGGACAATGTTTCATAATCAAATCCTAAAGACTTCATTACACCAGGCCGATAATTTTCTACCAAGACATCACATTCTTCGATTAGCTTTAGGAAAATATCTTTCCCTTCATCACTTTTAAGATTAAGTGTCATACCATGTTTATTTCTGTTTAAATTCGCAAAATAAAGACTTTCACCTTCGCGATATGGGCCATAACTTCTAGCATCATCACCATGGTCAATTGTTTCAACTTTTAATACATGTGCTCCAAAATCAGCCAGAATCATGGTCGCATAAGGACCTGAAACTACGCGTGAACAATCAATGATTTTAAGATTGCTAAGTGCCATTATTTCCTCCAAGTACAACGTTCTACTTAAATAATACAAAATTATAGTATCACAAGAAAAAAAGGCTTGCAAGCCTTTTTAAAACTTTTCTATTATGAATTGATAAACATAATCATCCATGAAATAATCTTCCCCTATGGGAATCCTAACTTCATCGATTTTTCTAAAGCCACTCTTTTCATATGAGTTTATAGCAATTTGATTGTTCTTATTAACATTTAGAATAATTTTATCCTTGTTAAACTCCAGTGCTTTGTCTTTAATAAAAGCAAAAACTTTTTTTGAGTAACCACGATGACGTTGTTCTTTATAGAGATAAATCTTACTCAGATACAGATGATCTGGTTTTAAGATATAAGCCAAATATCCTATGATTTGATTTTCGACAACGATAAAGAAATAGGTTGTATTAGTATTGATAGATTCTTTCATTGTATTAATATCAAAGAATGCATCAACCATATAGTCAATTTGATTTTTACTAAGGATGGATGAGTAATACTCACTAAATATATCTGTCGCTATTTGAGAACATTTTTTAATATCTTTTTCTTTTTCAACTTTTATATATTTCAATGTTTTACACCTTCATATTAAGCTATTATAAACTATTTTACTCTTAAAGACTTGCGGTGTTCCTTATTTCTACTTATACTTAGGTTGAAAAGGAGGAAGTCATGGCAACTATAAAGGAACTAGCAAAAAAAGCTGGGGTTTCCCCTTCAACTGCTTCAATTGTAGTTAACGGGAAGGCTAAACAGCGTAAAATTTCACCAAAAACAGTACAACGCGTCCTTGAAGTGGCTAAAGAGATTGGCTATACTCCTAATCTTTCAGCCCGAGTTTTACGAGGCGCTGAATCAAACAGGTATCGTATTGCTTTATATATGACGACAGACTTTCGTTTAACGATGATGGTCCGATTCCTTAAAGGACTCCAAAATCACATTCGAGATCAAAAAATTCCAGTTGAATTTGCTGTTATTACATATGAGAATGGCGAACTTCATGAAGTAGTAACCCCTTCGGTCCTTTTACAATACCATGGAACTATTGTCTGTAACGCAAATCAGGAAGATTTAGACTATCTTGATAAGAATGACTTTTCGATTCCAATCGTTTTATATAATCGTTTCTTAGAAAAATATAGTACAGTCAATATTGACAACTATCGAATCGGTGAATTTGCAGCCAAGCATATTCTTCGTAATAAACGAGACAGGGTTCTTTTACTTGATCAAGAATCCCATTTCCCAGGATTGGAGCATCGTATTCTTGGTTTTGAGGAATACCTAGAAAAGAATGGTATCCAGTTTAAGCAAATATTAACTAATAACAAGCATCAATCTGGCTACGATATTGTTCGTGACTTACATAAAACAGAAGGTCTTCCTGATTTTATTTTCTCACTCTCTGATACAGCCGCATTAGGAAGTATTCGTTATTTATATCAAAATAACATTAACGTCCCTCAGGATGTCGAGGTAATGGCCATTGGTACAATTGAAAGTGAGTTCCATGAAAGCTCAATCCTACCATTATCAACGATTGACGTTCCCATCGATGAAATGGCTAAAGAATGTCTAAACTTAGTCATTCATCATTTAGAGGATCCATTCGCAAAACTTCAAACAATCCTTGTACCTGTTGAATTTCATCACCGTGAAACAACAACTAATAATGATTTCATTTAAAAATGACAAGCTAACTGTCATTTTTTTATTTGCTATTATTTCAACTTATCCATTGAATCATTTACTTCAATATTTTCATATATCATTGTTTTACTTACGCAATGCCCTAAGCAGTCCTGCTAACAATATAATCAATAATTTTCCTTTCAAAAATATTACTTTTTCACCCCTTAATTCTGATATACTAACTTTGAGGAGGGTCTTAAAATGAAGAAACTTTTACTCATTTTGATATTACTTGTCGGTTGTAGTTTTAAACAAGCAACTTATACTAGTACTGTACTTGTTTCTAATGAAAATCAGCTCTTGCTCTTTGATGATAACGAACTTGTTTCATTACCAGCTAATTTAGACTTTGAAGCAGGTGATCAAATAGTAATAACCTATGATGGTGCAATGATGGAAACTTATCCAGCCCAACCTGTTGATGTTACAAAATTAGAGAATAAGGGTAAAAATGAAACAATATTAAATTTTATCTTGCGATATCTAGAAACTCATCCTACGATTTCACAAGAAATCGAAGTATTAGGCATAGATCCTATTTATGCCCTTGACATCAAAGGCTTAACACAACCTCAGATTAATGCTTTAAGCTATGTTCTAGGATTTGAAAAAGAAATAATCCTGGCAACTTATGAAGAACTAAGTGACCAAGGCGAGATAATCGATATGGTATTTAACGATGGTTTATTGTTTCAGATATATATCGACGACTTAAACTTTGAAATTAATATCTATAAGTCAGGACTTGCTGCTATTTGGACCAAAGGATTCTTAGACTATAGTGATGGAATCTATCAAGAAACAATTACATTCAAATCAATTTCTTAAAAAAACGACTAATCACATAGTCGTTTTTCTTAGCTATTATTAATCTTTCTTAATTTTTAAATGTAACTCATCCAGTTGTTTATCAGTGACTGGTGTTGGAGCATTTGTCAGTGGATCTCTAGCTGATGCATTCTTAGGAAATGCAATGACATCACGGATTGAATCAGAATGAGTTAAAACCATAGCAAGTCGATCTAATCCAAAAGCAATCCCTCCATGAGGCGGAGTTCCATAATCAAAGGCATCAATAAAGAAACCAAAACGATTTTTAATTTCCTCAGGTGTGAAACCAATTAACTCAAAGAATTTAGCCTGCATATCACCATCATAGATTCTCATTGACCCACCTGCGACTTCAAAACCATTCAGAACTAAATCATAAGCATGAGCCAAAAGCTCAAGAGGCTTCTCATCCAGTTCTTTAATATCAGTGATTTGAGGACGCGTGAATGGATGATGACGAGCCACTAAATGACCTGTCTCAGGATCTTCTTCAAACATTGGGAAATCAACAATCCAAACAAATTCAAATGCCTCCTTGTCTTCAATTAAATCATATTTGTCTCTAAAGTGAAGACGAAGTGCACCTAAAGCATTACACGCTGTTTCCCATTCATCCGCCACAATACTGATTAAATCATTGTCTTTTAAATTAAGAGTTGAAATTAGATTAGTCATTTCTTCATCGGATAAAAATTTAGCAGCTGGACCACTTAAAGTACCCTCTTGATATTTAAGTGTCACTAAACCTTTCGCGCCATACTTCTTGACTAAATCAGTATAACCATCAATTTCACGACGAGTACTGTTGGCAGCATTCTCCATCACTAGACCTTTAATCGAGACATCCCCTTGGAACACTTTAAATTCAGATTCTTTAAAGATTTCATTTAAAGTGACTAATTGATGATTAAAACGTAAGTCTGGTTTATCGGTGCCATACTTATCTAACGCATCAAAGAATGTTAAGCGTTTAAATGGTGCCTCAAGCTCTCTATCTAAGACATTATTAAAGACACGAATCATCATCTTTTCTAAATAGGTTTGAAACTCTTGTTCAGTTAAGAAGGATGCCTCAATATCAACTTGAGTAAAGTCTAGTTGTCTATCTGCTCTTAAGTCTTCATCCCTAAAACAACGGGCTATTTGATAATAACGCTCAAAACCAGAAATCATTAATAATTGTTTAAATATTTGAGGAGATTGAGCTAAAGCATAAAACTCTCCCTCATGAACACGCGAAGGAACTAAGTACTCACGACTGCCCTCAGGTGTTGATTTTGTCAGCATTGGTGTTTCCACTTCAATAAAGCCTTCATCGTCAAGATAACGTCTCATTTCTTTCGTTATTTGAGCACGCTTAAATAAACGATCTTGCATGATTGGACGGCGTAAATCTAAGTAACGATACTTAAGTCTTGTTTCTTCCAAAGCATCTGTTTCATCTTGAATAAGTAGTGGTGTTTGTCTAGATTTATTAATTAACTCTAATTCTTCACCTATAACCTCAATCTCACCTGTTTTTAATTTAGGATTAGGATCTTTTCTTAATGTTACTTTACCTTTAACTGAAATTAAATATTCAGATTTTAAGTTATGGGCCTCCTCTTGATCAAAAACAATTTGAGTAATCCCTGTTCTATCTCTTAAATCAATAAAGACAATTTTTCCAAAATCACGTCGTTTACTAACCCAACCAACTAATTGGACTTCTAGGTTTTCATGTTCTCTTCTTAATTCACCATTGGTATGTGTTCTCATCATATTCCAATATCCTCCAAATCTTGTAATATATTACCAAATATCTCAAGTGCTAATACTTGTTCTAATTCATCTAAGCCAATAACTTGTTGTTCTTGGGTCTCAGTATTCTTTAATGTTATCTTGTTTTCCTTTAATTCATTCTCACCCAATATTAGAATTACTTTAGCATTATAGCGATCAGCTGATTTAAATTGAGCCTTTAAGCTCCGATTAAGCACATCCATCTCAGCCGCAAATCCTTGGATACGAATATCATTAATAATCTTAACCATTGCTGATTGAGCCTCTTCACCCAATCCTATGCCATACACATCAATTGATTCTTCATCCAAAAGCTCAATGCCCTCATCTTCTAAAGTCAATAAGAATCTTTCAATCCCCATCCCAAAACCAACACTAGGAATATCAGGACCACCTAATTGTGAAACTAAGTGATCATAGTGACCTCCACCAAAGAGTGTATTTTGGGCTGCATCTAAATTATTAGGTTTAACCTCAAATACAGTATGTGTGTAGTAATCTAGGCCTCTCACTAAATGTTCATCAATTACATAGGAAACATTATTATCCGTCAGTAGTTGTTTAACTTTTTCAAAATATTCTTTCGCTTCATCTGTTAGATAATCACTCGTAATCGGTGCTGACTTAACACTTTCATGCTCTGCATCAACTTTACAATCCAATATTCGTAGTGGATTTTGTTCATACCGTCTATGGCAATCAGTACATAGTTCATGTAAATGTGGTTTGAAATGTTCCTTAAGGGCTTCACGATAATTATGCCTTGATTGTTCATCACCTAAAGTATTGAGATAGATGGTGAAGTCACTCACTTCAAATTGGCGCAAGAAATCTAATCCAATTAATATCGCCTCAACATCAACCAGTGGACTGCTTACACCTAACAACTCGACACCAAATTGGTGGTGAATACGAAATCGTCCCTTTTGTGGTCTATCATAACGAAATACAGGACTAATGTAGAAATACTTTTGAAGAGGTTCTGGATTGTTATACAGTTTATTAGAAATATAAGCTCTAATTAAACCAGCAGTCCCCTCAGGCTTCAGCGTCATGCTGCGACCCCCATTATCCTTAAAAGTGTACATTTCTTTGTTTACAACATCACTCGAATCATTCTCCCGAGCAAAGACCTCAGTATGTTCAAACTCTGGCGTCCTCATTTCAGTTAATCCAAATTTTTTTGCGACATCTAAAATTGTTTGTTCAATAATCTGCCATTTTCTAGCTTCTTCCCCATAAATATCCTGGGTTCCTCGAGGGGCTTTAATCATCTTTTTTCCTCCTTTAAATCATAAAAAAGGCGATACTAGGACGCTTTTAGCGTGGTACCACCTTGACTTTATACTCGACTTGCTTAACGCGCAACACACGTGATTGTTTAGATCATCCGACAAAGTGTCTTATCTCTCTAAAGGTCATGAGTTTTCACCAAGCACTCATTCTCTACAGACTACTTCAGATTCTTTTTCTCTGTCATTGGAATTCTTAATAAGTATACCAAATAACAGTACTTCTAGCAACTCAATCAATTAACCAATCTTAATAACTTGCCTCAACAGCACCCTTATACTTTTCAGCAATGAATTCTCTAATCGCATCAGTTTGAAGCACATCAATTAATGCTTTCGTCTTTTCAGAGTCTTTGTCAGACTCTCTAACAGCTACAACATTCGCAAATGTTTCTGCACCAACTGAATCCTTACTCTCAAAAGCAACCACATCATCAGCAGTCAAACCATCTTGTAAAGCAAAGTTACCATTAATAACAGAGAACGCAACATCATCAATTGACTTCGCAAGTTGGGCAGCATCAAGCTCAATGATATCTAAGTTTAAAGGATTCTCAATAATATCAAGTTTAGTCGCATTTAACCCTGCCTCTTCATTAAGGGTAATAAGACCTTCTTGTTCTAATAAAGCTAAAGCACGAGCTTCATTTGTTGTATCATTAGGGACAGAGATTTTATCACCAGACTCTAATTCTGATAATTCGCTCTTAGACCCACGATAAATCCCAAATGGTTCATAGTGAATCTTACCCACAGAAACATTGGTTAAGTTATGCTCTTCATTGAAAAATTCAAGATATGGACCGTGTTGGAAATAGTTAGCATCTAAGTCTTTAGCATCTAAAGCTAGATTTGGTTGTACATAATCTGTATACTCAACTATTTCTAGTTCATATCCTTTTTCTTTTAAGGCATCTCGAGCTTCTTCTAAAATTTCTGCATGCGGCACTATAGATGCCCCGACAACAATTTTATCTGGATCTGATGGTTCACTACCACATCCTATTAATATTAAACTTACTAATGCAATTGCTACAATTTTTCTAATCATTTTCTTTACCATCCTTCTATTTTTTATGATTAAGTCGTTGTGATAAACGATTGCCAATAAATTCAATAATTTGAACTAATACAACAAGTCCAATAACAGCAATCAACATGATATCTTGACGTGGTCGATAATACCCATAAGATATCGCCAACATACCTAAACCTCCTGCGCCAGTAAACCCAGCCATCGCACCATATCCAAGAATCGTCACCATTGCGACTGCCATGTTTTGAATCAACAATGGCCATGACTCTACTAAAATAACTTCTTTTAAGATTTGAAAAGGACTCGCTCCTAAAGACTGTGCCATTTCAATTAAGTTCTGATCAACTTCTGAAAAAACATTCTCAAACAGTCTTCCCACAAATGGAATAGCTGCTAATGCCAGCGGCACAATCATCGCTTTAACACCAATTGATGAGCCTACTAATGAGCGTGTATAAGGCATTAATACGACCAACAAAATAACAAATGGAACTGAACGTATTAAATTTATAACAACATCCAAAATTCGATACAAGGTTAAGTTTTCCTTGAGCCCCCCTTTTTTAATAAACGTTAATAATACTCCCAACAAGCCACCGATAACAAACGCAATTAAGCTGGACAACAAAGTCATGATAATCGTATTACCAGTTTCTTTTATAAAAACATCAATCATAATTTGCCCTCCACTTGATATGTAATATTTCGTCCATCTAAGAAATCTAATAGTTCTTGCGATAAACTAGGAACCTGAATTAACATTTGTCCATACACTAATTCTTCAACTTCTTGGGTATTAGCCCACAAGATATTAACCGCTTGTTCAGTCTGCAACACAAGTTCAGAAATAATTGGTTCAAATGCGTTATATCCATCAAAGATCAGCCTCAACTGTGGTTTATCTTTGTTACTAAAGTCAGTTGTATCTTGAACAAATAAGAGTTCTTTAGTCTTAGGATGAGTAGGATGTGTAAAGATATCTTTCACCCGCCCTGTTTCAACCAATTTACCATTATCTAAAACAGCCATTTTATGGCAAACTTGTTGAATAACCTTCATTTCATGAGTAATCATTACAATCGTCAAATTTAACTTCTTGTGTAAGTCTTTAAGTAAATCTAAAATTGATTGAGTACTTATTGGATCTAATGAAGATGTTGCCTCATCACATAAGAGAATATCCACATCATTAATTAGGGCTCTAGCAATGGCCACTCTTTGTTTTTGTCCCCCGGATAATTGTGCTGGATATGCATCAGCTTTATCCTCTAATTGAACAAGCCTCAACATTTCTAACCCTTTTTCTTTTCTCTCTGCTTTACTAACCCCTTGAAGCTTTAAAGGCAAGGTGACATTATCTAGAACATCTTTTTGATTAATTAAGTTGAAATGCTGAAAAATCATACCAATTGTCTGTCTTAATTTATTCAACTCTCTTTCTTTAAGTAAAGATAGAGATAAACCATTGACATCAACACGCCCTTCATCAGGTAAGATTAATCCATTAATTAACCGAATAAGTGTCGATTTACCAGCTCCACTCATACCAATCACACCAAAGAAATCATTCTTTTTAATGGTAAGATTAATATTCTCTAAAGCAATAACCTCATCAAAATGTTTACTCACATTATTAAACTCAATCATACAAACTCCCCTCTAAAAATAAAAAAACAGGAAGGAACACTTCCTGCTTCAATAATATCAACTAAAAAAGATGACGCTACCTACAAGAGATGTCCCCATGATTAATTGAATTACGCATCATCATCATAACTGAAGTTTTAAACATTGGGGTTCTCCTTTCGCTAACTGCAAGTATCATAGCACCACCATTTTCATAAGTCAACAGAAACTTTCTGAAAATTCTTACAATTGTTTACGGCTAATATCAATCACTGAATCCACTTTACGAATATTCGCCATCACAACTCTAAGCTCTTCAGAGTTTTTAACAGACACACGTAATGAAATAATAGAATGTATCTTATCCTCATCAATCTGAGCATTGACATATGTAATACTCGCCTTAGATTGAGAAATAGCAGTAACAATATCCGTTAATAAAAACTGTCGATCATAGGCATTAATCGATAAAGCTGCTTCATAAGTTCCTGTTTCAAATTCCTCATCCCACTCAACATCAATTAGACGAGAACGCTCATTTATAATATTTGGACAGTCCACACGATGAACCTTTACACCTTTACCCTTAGTAATATAGCCAATAATCTCATCCCCTCTTACTGGTGAACAACATTGGGCAATACTAATCATCATCGTATCAACACCTTCAACCTTAATCCCAGATTTTGATACCTTACGACGAGGTGGTTCAGGTTGTCCAGTAAACAATCGACCAAATTCACTCAAAATATTACGCTTTGGATCAAGTTTCTCAAAGACTCTCTGTAATGATAGTGACTTAACACCAATCGCATTCATAAAGTCATCATAGTTTCGTAAACTAAACTGATTGTACAGTGGTTCAAGTTTACTACGAACAAAGTATTCTTTTTCATCAAGATTACGTTTCTTCAATTCTTCTTTAAACATTTGTTCGCCCTTCGTAATATTTACTTGACGTGACTCTTGTTCTTTCTTTAAGAAGAAGTTTTTAATTTTAGAACGAGCTCGATTCGTTTTAACAAATTTCAACCAGTCCTCAGAAGGACCTGATGATGTTTTAGATGTCCTAATCTGAACCACATCACCCGTCTTAAGAATTGTGTTTAATGGAACTAAAGTCCCATTAACAATACTACCAATGGCTGAGTCACCTACCTCGGTATGAATTCTATACGCAAAATCAATCGGTGTGGCGCCATTAGGTAAATCAATAACTCGTCCATTTGGACTCATCACATATACATTCGCCTCAAAAACATCCTTTTGAAGAGTTTCCATATAGGTTGTTGCGTCTTCATTATCCAAGACTTCAAGATCTCTAAACCATGCCAGTCTTTCTTCAATTTCACGCTGATTCTCCATGGCTGAAGATTCGCCCTCTTTATATCGCCAATGCGCCGCAACCCCTCGCTCAGCAATTTGATCCATTCGTTCAGTTCGAATTTGTATTTCAAAGATATGGCCATCATCACCCACAATTGTTGTATGCAGTGATTGATACATGTTCATTTTAGGAACCGCAATATAATCCTTGAGACGTCCTGGTATTGGGCGGTATTGAGCATGTATATGTCCTAGTATTTCATAACAAGACACTTCATCTTCAGTAATAATTCGAATTGCTAGTAAGTCTAAGATTTCGTCAAAGCGTTTGTTTTTTGTAACCATCTTTTTATGAATCGAATATAAATGTTTAGAACGACCAAAAACTCGATGTGGGATTGAGTTCTTAATTAATAAGGCTGAAATATGATCAATCATTGACGCAACTTGAGCATCACGTTGAGTTTTGCGCATTTCAATTTTTTGAGCAATATCATAATATTCTCTTTGATCTAAATAATAAAATGATAAGTCTTCAAGCTCATTCTTAATCTCACTAATCCCTAATCGATGCGCAATCGGAGCATACACTGATAAAGTCTCATTTGCAATTTTCTTTTGTTTATATTCAGGCTGAAACTTAAGTGTTCGCATATTGTGCAGTCTATCAACAAGTTTAATATAAATAACTCGAATATCGTGTGCCATCGCAATTAATATCTTGCGATGATTTTCTGCTAAGTATTCTTTTTCATCTTTAAATTTAATATTACCAATTTTCGTCACAGACTCAACTAAGCCTGTTACTTCTTCGCCAAATTCAGCACTTAATTCTTCAGGTGATACATCACAGTCTTCGATTACATCATGTAAAAGACCCGCTATGATTGTTACTGGCGAAACATGAAGCGTGCTTAAAATATAAGCAACATTCACTAAATGAGTAAAATAAAGTTCACCTGATTTTCTTAATTGCCCTGCATGTTTTTCTTCAGAGTATTGAATGGCTTTCTCTATTTTATTTAAATCGTCCTCGTTAAAAATATAGGTTCTCACCTGTTCTTGTAAATCATCAAGAGTAATGTTTTCTTTCTTGGCCATTCAATCACCTCCTTATATGCAAGAAAACGAAGCTTAGGCTTCGTCTTCAGTGTAACTCATTAATGACAAAACCTTTTGGTTCTGTAAATAATCACGACCATGTAGATCACTTAGCTCAATTAGGAATGCACATCCTACAACTTCTCCACCAATTTCTTCAATAAGCTTAATAGTTGCATCAACAGTTCCTCCTGTTGCTAACAAGTCATCAATAATTAAACACTTTTGACCAGGCTTGATAGCATCAGAGTGAATATGTAACTCATTGTGTCCATATTCTAACTCATATTTAAATGATACTGTTTCACGTGGTAATTTTCCAGGTTTTCTTACTGGGACAAACCCTATTTTTAATTCTGCTGCGACTGGGCATCCAAAGATAAACCCTCTGGATTCAGGACCAACAACAATCTCTGCTCCTACTTCTTTAGCGAAGTCAGTCATTTCTTTACAAGCGAAGGCAAATGCTTCGCCATTCCCCATTAATGGAGTAATATCTCTAAAATTTACTCCCTTAATTGGGTAGTCTTGGATAGTAGCTATGTAATCTTTTAAATTCATGTCGTTTCCTTTCATAAATACCCTGTCATTATATCACAAATAGTGCTTCAGCAATCATACTTAACTGACCTCTATTATTAATTTGTAATGACCCAATCACACCTAAATGCATATTTTCATCCTCAATTTTAATGTCTTTTTTAAAATATAAAACTTCTCTCAAATCACCCACTGGCAAAATATTTAATAAATATCCAGCCTGACCTAAAGTTTTAACACCAATCACAATCACTTCTATATAGAGAGGATAAGGTTTAAAGCCTTGCCCAAAAGGTTCATATTTTAAAAGCTCTTCATAAGCGCTTAGTGTTATCTCATCATGTTCAACAACTGTGACATCATAAGTTAGTTCATCAATCTTTACAGACACCATCGCTTCTTGAACTTCTCTTTTAAATGAAACTAAATCAGATTCAAGCAAAGACAAAGCACAGGCTGATTGATGACCCCCAAAGGTTAAGAAGTATCGTTCTTCAAACTGTTTTAAAAACCCATACACATTAAACCCAGATGCTCGCACACTACCCTTTAAAGTCTGAGAACCACTTAAAACTAATGCAGGTTTCTGTGTATTGCTCGCAATTTGACCAGCTGTTATCCCTACAATTCCGGGATGAAAATCAGGATGATGAACAATTTGAAATAAATCAGAATCATTGATAACATCTAAAGCTAAATGAGTTTGGTTTTGACTCAAGTTCTTTCTTTGTTGATTGATATTCTTTAACTGTTCACTAAAAGAGCGAATTGTTATAGGATCAGTAGACAACAAATATTTAACGATTGTATTTACATTACCCATATCTGCCAGTCTGCCTAAAGCGTTAAAAACAGGCACTATCTGAAAAGCAACCGTACTTGCATCCCACACATCAACAGGACGATTTAAAAGTGATTCTATACTAGGATAGTGATTGGTGTTTAATAGTTTAATGCCCTCTTTAACAATGGCTCTATTTTGATGTCTTAAATCCATCACATCACCAATCGTGGCGATGGCCGCAAGTACTGTATCATACTCATCAACCTTATCACCTATTAGAGTATGAACTAAGCCTGCTGAACACATCCCTTTAAAGTGTTCATCCATCACATCTGGATGGACAAGTAAATCACATACAACAGGTTCTGGTATTTGGTGATGATCGATCACAATTAATGTTAGTCCTTGTTCTTTACAGTAAGAGTGAACTTCTGTGTTAATAACACCATTATCCAATAAAATAATTGTGTCATATCCCTTCTTATGAGCAGCAACAACTGTTTCAAGTCGAGTTCCATATCCTTCACTTAAACGATTAGGAATATAATAGCCGACCTCTAATCCAAGATTTTCAATATAACGAACCAGTAAGGTTGTACTTAAAATTCCATCAGCATCATAATCTCCACAGACCATTACCTTGCGATTAAGGGCTTCTTTTAAGTTAAATTGTGTTGAGATTCTTAATTGAGGATTTAATAATTCAATTAGTTCATTTTCATCTTTAACTAATGGTGATAAAAAAGCACTCACCAATTTAGGAGTGTGCGATAGAAACGAATGCTCTTGATGCTTGTGTTTAATTAATTTCATATGCGAAATTTAGACTTGGAACATCATTAAGCTGCATAAATGCTAAGATTAATTCTTGATTATTTATTGAAAAAATATTATCAACTGCACAAGACAGAGAAAGAGGTCGATTGTTTTGCCAAAGGACTTCGTTAAAAACCTCCATCATCAGTGATAAATCACATTTAATGGAGTGTTCTTGTTCAAACTGTATTGCTCTAAGGACTAAAGCTAATTGAATTTCTGGATCAGTGATTGCCATAATGTAAACATTGTATCATAAAAGCATTCTATTCCAAACACATTTCAATCTCTTTGAGTTGATTAGGCTGTGAAAAGCGAGTCACCATCACCTTTTGAAAATTTTCAAATGGATGAAGTGCATAATACACAACATCTTTTACATAAATAAAACTATTAGAATGTTCAATGCTATCAGCATCAACAATTATTGATTGTACCATTGTATCAAGGGTATTAGGTAATGACAGCAGTACTTGAGGTTCTTTAAGAACATCTAAGACTTCTCTAAGTTCAATCATTAATGACAGATAGTCTGTTAACTCAGCTTCTTTAAACTTCATTTTAGGTTGACTTAACTCAATTGATTTATTCATACTTTCTCTGAAAAGATCAATTAATTCTTCTTCAGTGTCAACATTAAATTCATCTTTAACTTCTTTGTATTGAAAAAAGAACTTACCTAAATCGATCATCAACTGTTGTGTTATTTGAGCTGACGGTAATATAAGACCATTGGAAAAACGACTTAAATAAGAAGGATCTACGCCAACAGCTTTTGACAAAACCCTCAGTTTTGTGTATGTGATTGTTATTGATTTTTTCAACATTGTATGAAATTGCATGTAATTACCTCACATAATTATAATAAAATAAAACATACACATTTTGTGTATGTTTGGTTGACTTTTGTTGTTAACAATTTTATACAATTATGTTATTAATTCCTTGAATCTATGTCCTCTTTGTTCATAATTATCAAATTGATCATATGAAGCACAGGCCGGTGAAAATAAAACTACATCCCCTTTTGCTGGACTAAGTTTCTGTATAACTTCATCCAATGTCTCAGAAACAATCGCTTCATTAAACAGTTTCTTAATTTTAGCTTTTGTTTGTCCAAAGGCATGAATTGATTTACATTTATCTTGATACGATTTTAAAACGTCAAAGCTAATCTGTTTATCATATCCACCTAAAATCAAGTGGATATTATTATGAGAAAATGCCCTTAAAGCAACTTCAGTCGCTTCTGGATTGGTTGCTTTTGAATCATTAAAATAACTAACGCCTTCTTTTTCTAAAACAAATTCTAGGCGATGTTCAACTCCTTTAAAACTACTGACTCTTTTCTGTATTTGAGAAACAGGGATGCCCAAGACATAAGCCATACTAGCAGCAATCATCGCATTAAAGATATTATGCGTGCCAACAACTTTCAAATCTCTAATCTTAAATAGTTCTACTTCATTAAAATATACAATGCCCTTATCAATATGAATCTCTTTGTCATAAGCAAGGGATGCTTCAATTACTGACGCATTTAAATTCTTAATCCTTTTATTTAATTGTATATCATCAGTATTAAGAATAAATGTATCTTCTTTACTCATGTTCTTATAGACATTTAGCTTCGTATTATAATACCCATTGACATCATAATATCGGTCCAAATGGTCAGGAGACAAGTTAAGAATGGTTGCTACTTTAGGCTTAAAGGTCTTAATCCCTTCTAGTTGAAAACTACTAAGTTCTAAAGCGACAATTTTGTTTTCATAATTTAAAACGACCTCAGAAAGTGGAATTCCAATATTTCCAGCTGAGACAATCATAGGACTTCCGATATGCTCTAAGAATTTAGTGACAGTTGTTTTTCCATTTGAGCCAGTTATTGCGACAAATGTTAAATCTTGTGCATATTCATACGCTATTTCAATGTCTGAATACATAAAATACTTTTGACTAAGCTTATCAACCAGTGGATGTGTATGAGGTAATCCAGGACTTTTAATGACTCGCTTATACTCGATTTCTGCTAAGTCCAATTTTAATCCACGACTATACAAAATACATAGCGGATATTGATTAAATTCTTCAGGTAGTTTTGATAGTTTATCATCCGCAATTAAAACAGCTTCTCCTTTTTCTAAGAGGAGCTTGGCAATCGATAAGCCGGATTTTCCGGCCCCTAAAACTAAGTTAAGTTGCATATTAACCTCCTATAAAGATGGCTAAGAGGGCTCCGATTAGTCCAATCACATAAAATATTAAAACAGTTTTCTCTTCACTAACACCTTTGATAGTGAATGAATAATGAATTGGTGTATATGGGAAGACTTTTCTTTTTAAGAGCTTGACACTACTAATCTGAATAATTACGGAAAGCGTTTCGATAACAAACACAATCCCGATTAGAATTAATAAGAGTTCATTCTTTAAGACAAGTGCTGTTGCCGCAAATAAGCCACCCAGTGCTAATGAGCCGACATCTCCCATCATAATCTGAGCTGGTTTCTTATTGTAGTATAGATAGCCTAATAAGGCTCCCATCAGCGAAATAAGAAGATGCGTTAGTTCAATATAACCTTGATTATGTGCGAAATAAGCAAATGGTGCTAAAGCAATAATTGATGTGCCTGATGACAGGCCATCCATACCATCTGTTAAATTGACTGCATTGGATGCCCCAACAAACATGAATAATACTAACACAATATACAATATGCCTAAATTGACTGGATTAGCAATAAAAGGAATTTTAATCGTTGGATCAATGAAGCTTCGTGCTAAGAGATAAAATATAATGACAATTAATGTTTGATAAAATAATTTTTCTTTTGAGCTTAAGCCATGATTTTTACCTGATTTAATAATCTTATAATCATCAACAAAGCCGATAATGCCATATCCAATGAAAGTTAAAGCAACCATCCAATAAGCAATGTTGGTTGGATCAGTTATTAAAACAAAACCATAGGAAACAACCAGAGAAACTAAAATAAAGATAACACCACCCATCGTAGGAGTGACGGGTTTATCTTGGAATTCTTTAAGTGAATATTCACTGACGGATTGATTTAATGAAAGTGCTCTAAATCGTGGTAAAAGGATTTTGTAAAGTCCTAAAGTTAACATCAGTGAGAGTAAAAAATTGAATATATATAACATAGTTGTCCCCTTATTTAAGTGATACACTAATTTTTGTTTGTGAATTAATTGCTGCTCCAATAGGAATTGATTGTTCAATAACTTTCCCACTACCTGTGGATGTTACTTCAATCCCTGTTAAGGACCAGAAATTGGTAATATCTTTGAGAGCCCAGTCCGTCATATCTGGCATAAGCCAATTATCTGGGGAAGTAAGAACGAATAACTTTTGGTTGGAGAGTATTTCTTGATTTGAGAGTGGAAGCTGCGAAATTACTTGAGGACCCTCTCCAATCCGAATGACTTCAAAACCAGTATTTGCGACTGCTTGTCTGGCGTAGTCAATGGAATGATTAATTAAATGAGGAACCTCAGAAACCTTTAACTCATTAAGTTCGATTGGGTTATCTGATTGAGTCAAGTCATACTTTAAACTGAGAGCCTTCATTAATGAATTAATTCCTGTTTTGGTATCTTCATAGTTATTAGCATAAGTACCACTATACCCAAAATACACTAATATTTGTGGATCATCATACGGTAAACCTAACACTACTGAGAAAACATAGTTATCTGGGTCATACTTTCCATCAATAACCATTTGAGCTGTTCCAGTTTTACCGATAACTTTTGATTCCTCTAGATCATACGCCTTACAGAATCCATCATCATCTTCAACACATTGCCGCATTAAATCTACAACTTTATCAGCTGATTGCCCAGAAATCGGATTTCCAACAACTTGAGTTTGACCTTGATACGTTATTTGATTGGTTGAAGTATCCACAATATGATCAATAAAATATGGTTTGACCATTGTCCCTTCATTAACGATTGCTGAATAGCCTTGTAACATTTGAGTTGGATTTACTGTGATACCCTGTCCAAATGTCGTGTTTATTTTTTCAATAGGATAATCATATTGAATGCTTCCTTTTGATGAAGTCATTCTATCTGTTTCAATAACTTGGTTAAACTTAAATGCTTCCATATATTCTAACCAGGTATCTTCACCCATTTTTTCTAAAAGTAAGGTTGTAGCAACATTACTCGACCATTTAAAGCCATTATCAAATGGTGTGGAGCCAAAGGTGACACCCCCCGCATTTTGAATTCGACCAAATTCAGTTGGTTCATATGATCTAAAGAATTCGCCTGTGTTAGTATTGATACCAATATGATAGGTATCTGAATTAAATAGCTCTTCGCCATTATAATTATTAGAATCGATTGCTGCCGCATATGTAAATGCTTTAAAGGTTGAACCAGGCTCAAACTGAGTATCAAAATTATAGTTTGAGTATAAAGTCCCCTCAACTTCAGGGTCAAACTTAGGATCTTGGGCCATTCCAACAATCTTCCCTGTCTCTGCTTCCATCACCATACCAAAGAAGTTTTCTGCTTTAGTTTCTTCCTTAGTGACTCTGATTGCCATTTCAAGTTGTTCTTGAATGCCCTGATCTAATGTTAAATAGATGTCTTTACCATTAATGGCTGGTGTTTCTTGAATTGTTCGATCATCAATAATATATCCTTGTGACGTTTGTTGTAAAATACGAGTCCCATTGGTTCCAACAAGTTCATCATCAAATGCTTGTTCAATACCCATCTTTCCGCTTGATTTCAGTGTGTCTTGATCATAGCGTGCAATCCCAATTAAATTACTTGAGAAAAGTCCAAGTGGATAGCTTCGATCAAATGAAGTATAAAATTCCAAACCAGGTAAATCCAAATTATCAATTGCTTCTTTGGTTGATAAGCTTAATCGTCTAGAATAATCACCAAATTGAACTTGATAAAGGTCATCGACATTCATTCTTGCAAACATCTCTTGAGGATCCATCCCGATTAATGGCGCAACTTTATCAGCTGTGAGTCTTTTGTCTAAGACATAGGCTGGCGTTTGGTCATTATTGTATCTTTCTCCTAAGATAACAATTAAGTCATAGGTTTGAGAATCTTGAGCAATAATGGCTCCTGAGCTATCTAAGATACGCCCTCTTCTGGATGATAATTGTTCTGTTGAGATATGAATACTTTCAGCTTGGGGTTTAATGTTGGTTCCTGTGTATAAGTGATACCCAGTGACTGAAATGACAAAAACATTAGACACTAAAATGACTAATGTTATTAGAAATAATATAAGTAAAACTGTGAATTTAATACTCTGTTTTTTTATCATAATATTACGGTTGGATTCGAATTGAGACGACGTTATTTTGTTGGTTAGTTAAACCAGCCTCCTTAGCAATCTCCGCTATATTATCATAAGTAGCTAGTTCTTGTATATCAATAGACAAGCTTTCATTAACAACTCTTGCTTCAGATATTTTTGCATCAACTTCCTGAATTGCGATATTTAAATTAACATTATTGGTTCTCACAAAAACATTTGAATAGATAAATCCAAAGAATGAAAAGATAAACAGTAAGACAATTATCGAATTGTAGTTGAATCTTCTTTTTGCTGCTTTTTTATATTTTGCCATGGATTTATCCCTTTCTACTGAGTATCCTCATTTTGGCGCTATGGGCGCGATAGTTATCTTCAAGCTCACTCTCTGAAACATTAATTAATGTACTTCGATAGTTCACTTTTATTTCTTCTAAAATTGGTAAGCGCCGATCTGTTTTAGGTGGCTTACTCAATGAATTAAAGTAATTCTTTACAATACGATCTTCTAAACTATGAAAAGTAATAACAACTAGGTGACCACCAACTTTTAATAATTCACTCGCAACCTCTAATGCTTTTTCTAAAGATTCTAATTCTTTATTAACTTCAATTCGAAGCGCTTGAAATGTTTTCTTTGCTGGATGGCCTTTTTTTCTTAGCTCTGAAGCTGGTAATGATGATTTAATAATCTCTACTAACTCAAAGGTTGTTGTGATAGGTCTATTTTTAAAAATGTTTTTAACAATTCGTTTTGAGAACCGCTCTTCTCCATATTTAAACAGTATCTCTACTAGTTCTTCTTCACCATAATCATTGACAACTTCATAGGCAGATAAGGCTTGTTCTTGATTCATTCTCATATCGAGACGACTTTCAAATCGATAACTAAAGCCTCTGCTAGCTTCATCAAATTGGGGTGATGAGACCCCCAGATCCATCAAAATACCATCAACAGGTGTTGTGACATAGTCACCCATCTTAGCAAAGTTATCATGGATGAATGTTACTTTATCAAGATAATCATTAAGAACTAGTTTGCTTTCTTTGATTGCCTGTAAATCTAAATCAAAACAAAATAGATGACCATTCTCTAGTTGTTCTAGGATTGAAAGCGAGTGCCCTCCTCGTCCCAATGTAGCATCAATGTAGATGCCATCAGGATTAATTTGGAGGGCTTCTATCGCTTCATTTTTTAGAACACTAGTGTGGCTCACACCAAGAACTCCGTCAAGCTCTCAGCGATGTCATCAATCTTGGAAGAAGCATCTTCGTAGTAGTTCTCCCATAATTCTTTGTCCCAAAGCTGAACATGATCATATTGCCCTACGATGACACAATTCTTTTTGAGTTGTGCTGCTTCAACCAATGGAGCAGGAATTAGGATACGACCTTGAGCATCTACTTCACACTCACTCGCTTTCCCAAGTGTATGGGCAACATATTGACGAGCACGAGCATTTGTTTTTGGTAATTTCATTAATTGACTCGCAATCTCTTCAAATTGTTCTGTCGTATAAATGAGTAGATTTTTATCCAGGCCAGCCGTTACGATCATTTTAACGCCAAGCTCTTCACGTAATTTAACAGGGACAATTATTCTGCCCTTTGCATCTAAATTGTGCTGATACTCTCCTATGAACATAAATGACTCACCCACTTTCTACCACTTAAACCCACTTTGTACCACCATTATAACAAATCAAAAGAAAAAGTGTAGGTATTTAACACTTTTTCCTACACTTTTTTTTAATATTTTTTATTTTTCGCTTCAATCAAGAAAAATGAATTGATTATGGCACTAATAATTTCTGTTAAATAACTCGCCATTCAAGTTCAATATCAACATCAAACTTCTCTTTGACTCGCTTTTTACATTCAGCAATAACCATTTGAACTTCAGCCACTTTCGCATTCCCACGATTCACAATGAATCCTGGATGTTTCTGTGAAACTTGGGCATCCCCTATTTGAAACCCTCTAAGACCAACTTCATCAAATAGTTTCCAAATAAAGAGCCAATCTCCATTCTTATCCTTTGGACGTTTAAAGGTTGAACCACCATTTGGATATTGACGTGGTTGTTTAACATAGCGTTCTCTGCGATATTCTAGCATTAGATCTAGAATTTCCATATATTCACCTGGTTCAATCTTAAGTCCGATTGAAAGAACGATGACATTCATATCATTTAACTTTGAGTGACGGTATCTAAAGAAGTCTGCATCCGGAATAATTGTTTTTGTTTGAAGTGTGTCTTTATCAAATACTTCAATCCATTTAACATATTGTCCAATTGTATATTGCCATTGGCCAGCATTCATCATTAAGGCTCCACCTAATGTTCCTGGAATATCTTCACAGAAGGCATACCCATCAATTGAGTTTTCACATGTAAACCAAGCCAATTTATTCATCGTAACTCCATTTTGGACATATAAAATATTGTCTGTAATTTCAATTTTATCAACCATTGTTGTTACCATGAAAACTGTATTTGAGTCATAATTGGATTGGCTGAAAATCATATTCGAGCCATTTCCTATGACGACAATTCTTTTGTCATGAAAATCCCTAAGAGCTGCAACCATACCTTTTTTGGTAATAGGTAAGACAATCGTATCAGCTATGACATCCAATCTGAATGTATGAAATCGTTGAAGTGAATGATTTCTTAAAACAAAATATTCCATTCCTTTTTCTCCTTTAGTTATGCGTAATTTTACTTAATAAGCGCGGAATATCGCGACTTGTAAGAATGCCAATTGGGCCTTTTTTAAGAGACTCATCATTTAGAACTATAATGGCTGATAAAATTTTCCCTCTTTGTTGATAATTAGCAAATTCTTCGACCACTGATAAAACTTCATTCGTATCATGAATCAGAATATAATCAGCCTTCTTTACGGAGTTAAAAATATCTTTGACTTTAACTCCCTCTAAATCTATAATTTTTCCTTCGATATGATCTAACATATAAGCCATAATCATCTGGTTGGTTAATACACCTTGCACCATCACACCACTTAGTATCGGAAGCTGTGGGTATCCTTTTCTTGTCATGAGTGACAAAGTGTCTAATAATGAATCATCTAATTGACAAGTAATAAGTTTATCAAATTTGATATCTTCAATGAGTGGTGGATGCATCAAGATTAGAGCAATTTGCTCTATCTCTTTGACAACTTCATCATGAGGTTGGGCGATAATTTCATTTTGTCCAGCTCGATCATGCACAATCGCATTTCTTAACTGAGAATATTCGAGTAAATCATCTCGGTATTGTTTAATGAGACTATGGTTTTTTGAGTATCTATGAACATAATTGGAAAAGCTTGAGGTCTTTGTGCTTTTGTTCCAGCTCTTAAATACTGTTTCAATCTGACTAAATGCGTTTAAAAATCGTTGTGCATTATTTTCCATTTGTTAGTACCCTTTAATACGTCTTCTGAGGCCATCAATTAAGTCATCAAAGGTTTCAATATGTAACACTAAGACAGCCATTAAGTAAACGCCTATGGCAACTAGAATAGTAATAAGTAAGAACATTGTATTACTTAGTCTAGGCTGTAATATAAATCTGCAAAGAAGCACAACCAGAACCATGACTCCATTTGCGATTAATACTTTAACAAATTGTTTACCAAACTTCTTAAATGGGAACGTCTTAAACAATTTCTTTAAGAAGAAAAACTCCACCAAA
This sequence comes from Erysipelothrix sp., assembly GCA_012841625.1. GTDB lineage: Bacteria > Bacillota_I > Bacilli_A > Erysipelotrichales > Erysipelotrichaceae > DUUI01. The sequence continues at coordinate 35,606 of DUUI01000006.1, forward strand.
ACACCTGCCGTAAATGCGATAGTCATGGCCAGGGTAATTCCTGGTAAACCAATAAATTGAGTTAAGACCAGTCCTAAAACAATCTGGATTGCTATAATTGTTAGAGATAATATCATTGGTGTTCTTGTATCTTGATAAGAGTAGAAAACACGAACATTTAAGTTATGCAGTGAAATCGCAATAATCCCAAAGGCATAAGCGAATAATATCGGTGTCAGAGCAACAGCATCAGCCTCAGTGAACTCACCTCGTAAGAACACAAACCTAACAATTGGATTAGCTAATAGCATAATCCCAAAGGCACTTGGGACGATAAATAACATTTCTGAAATAAATGCCTCTCCATATTCTCTTTTGGCTTTTTCATATTGTTTTAGAGAAATGGCCTTAGAAAGAGATGGATACATAACCGTAATAATGGCCAAACCAAAAATCCCTTCAACCATCCCACCGATTCTTGTGGCATGGTTAATTAAAGTTAAGCCACCTCTTGTTGACGAGGCTAATGCATTATTTACTAAGCTTCCAAGAGTACCAGCTGCTGCACCAATAATTAATGGCAGAGCTAAGACTAACATTCGTCTCATATGTGGATCTTTTAAATTAAAGATAGGTTTATATCGAAAACCTTTAGAATAGGCATACCCTAAAATAAGAACAGCTTGTGATATATAAGCTAATACAATTCCATATGGAAGAATAGCAATATTGAATGCTTGAGTTAAGTAAATAACTAAAATGATTACAATATTTAATGGGAAACCCATTAAAGCTGGAACCAAAAACGAATGTCTGACATGTAAAAAACCGGTTAATAATTGAATGATAACCGCAAACAAAATAGTAAAACTGGTTACTTTAACAAAAGGAACTAAGTAGACTAATACTTCAGCATCTGCGATTGGTAATAATATTGAAATTGAGGACTCTGTAAAGAAGAATAAAATTGATACAAATATTACACCAATCACCAACATTACGTTGATTGTATTGTTAAGGAAGCTGGTTGCGCTATTTGTTCCTTCTTCATTTTCAATTCTTGTGAACATTGGTATGAGCCCAGTCGAAAATGCAGCTAATATCATGCTAAAAACTTGAGTAGGTAAACTGAACGAATATACAAATGCATCAGAGACTGCACCAACTCCTAAAACCGCAACGAGTATTGCTTCTCTGGCAAATCCTAATAATTTTGATATGACCGATGCGACCATAATTAATAATGAAGCTTTTTTCATATTGACTCCTTAAACCGTAGTACAGTATAACAAAAAAAACATAAATAAGCACATTTATGTTTTCTATTATATCATGCATCCTAAAATATCGATAATTTTTCCTGTAAATACCGTAATTGAAAATTAGTTAGTTTCTTAAATTCTCCAACAAATTGACCAGTAATTGATACGTTCTTTTAAACGATCCAATATCCAGTCTTTCTTGAGGTGTATGAATATCATGCATAATTGGACCAAAGGCAACAATATCTAAGTCTGGCAGTTTGCCTTTAAAGATACCCAGTTCCAAGCCACCATGAGTCGCTTCAAGCTGCATGTCTGTGTTGTAAAGCTCTTTATATGTTTCTAATAATGTTTCTCTTAAGCGTGAATTTGGATCATAGTCCCACCCTGGATATCCATCGGTTAACTCAACCTCGGCTCCAAATGCATCACAAGCAATCTTAATCGCATTCCTAGTTTTATTCATCAAATATGGTTGTGGTGAACGAATACTTAATGCAATGTTAATTGCGTTTTCTTCTGTTCTTATGGTTCCAATATTACAACTAGATAAAGTTAGACCCTCAATCACAAATGATTTATGGAAATACCCATAAGGCATTAAATACCATAAATTAGCAATTCGATTGTTTTGATCATAACCCAATGTATATGTATCTTTTTGTTCATGAGCAATTTCTAAATAAAAACCAGAGTCTGATATTAAATAAACAGTCTTAAGTTTCTCTTCTAATAATTTAAGTTCTTCTAAAACAGCTTGAACTTGATCAGACTTAACGCCTAAGATTAACTCAGCTTCCCTAGGGATAGCGTTTTCTTTAAGTCCTCCATCAATTAAGTGAAGCGCAACTTCATACTCTTGTAATAAATTGTAAAACAACTCACCCGCAATCTTGATTGCGTTGCCACGCTCTTGATCAATGTCTTGGCCTGAGTGGCCCCCCTTTAAGCCTTTAACTTTAACTGTGATTCGATTCTTATACGTCTTTTCATAACGAATTGGAAAAGTTACATAAGCACGCGAGCCACCAGTACTTGAAATCGTAGTTTGATGCTCGCCACTACTATCAAGACCAATAAGTCTTCTTCCCTTTAGTGAACTTACATCTAACTCAACAGCACCGATTAAGCCTACCTCTTCTTGAACAGTAAAAACACATTCCAGCGGTGGATGCTTTAATGAAGTATCATCCAGAATTGCCAGCATATATGCAACGGCAACACCATCGTCTGCTCCTAAGGTTGTATTATCGGCTGATAACCAACCATCTTCTTCAATTAATGTTAATGGATCAGTTTCAAAATTATGATCACTGTCTTTGTTCTTTTCAGCAACCATATCAGTATGGCCTTGAAGAATAACAGGTGCAGCTTCTTGGTAATCCTCACTGGCTGGTTTTTTGATAATCACATTATTTAGTTCATCTCTTATTACTTCTAAGTTTCTTGTGCTAGCAAAATCAACTAAATAATCAGCAATCTTTTCTTCTTGAAATGATGCTCTTGGTATTTTACTAATTTGTTTGAAAAATTCTAAAATCATAATCTCCCTCTCTCATACCTTTCTATTATACACCTAATTAGAATAAAAAGAACAACCATGAGGTTGTTCTATTTCATTGAGTTAATCTTATCTCTAGCTGTTTGAACATCTGTTTCATTTGGATAAATAATACTTAGGTTCTGATCTGGGTATAAGTAAGTCGTACTCATACCGCCCTCACCTGTTATAGCCAATGTTTCAAAGTTCCATGAAGGATTCTTTTCAAGTTGTAATTGAAGCAGTGCAGACAATCCATCTGAGCCAAAGTCTGTATCAACTGAAGTGTTGAATTGACTAATTAAGCCTTCAATATTCCATGGACTGATTGATGTCACTATCTTTGAGAATGTCGCTTTAATAACTTCTTGTTGGTGAATTCCCCTAGTTATATCTCCCCCAGGAACATTCTTTCTTTCTCTAGAGAATACTAGTGCTTGTTGTGAGTTTAATGTATTAATACCTTCATTAAACCAAGTTCCATCATATGCTTGGAAACTATAATGTGAATACACATCAATTGATCCAACGACATCTAAAATATTAATAACAGATGTGAAGTTGACTCTGGCGTAATAGTTGATTGTAACACCTAAGTAATTTTCAAGTGAATTAACAGTACAATCGACACCCCGAATTCCTGAGTGCGTTAATTTATCATAATAATCATCAAAACAACTAATTGGAATAAATGAGTCCCTAGGAATTGACGTTGTTAAGATTTCATGAGTCGTTGGATTGACTGTCATTAATATATTAACATCAGATCTTGAAATTGTTGTCACTGGTCCATCCGTATCAATACCACTAATTAAAACAGTAAAGCCCTCAGTTGATGTATTAACTTCCTTGGTAGTACTGACTTTAACAACTTCATGATCAATGAGTTCTAAGACTCTAGTTCTTTCATTGAAATCTGGAATAACTTCAACAATAGTTGAACGTGTGGCTTCATTCAGTAATAAGACTTCTACTTGATAATTAATCAAATCACTTGCTGCTCTAATATCGTCCCCTAGTTCTGTTTCAGAACCCATGGACACTTTTGTTCTAATATTTGCGAGTGATTCATCAGTGACTGAAGTACTGTATCCAAAACTTGCGCCAATCGTATCATCAAGCGTTTGAAATGGTGAATCTTGCATAACAACAAGCGATGTTGTTTCAATAGATTTACCTCTATCAGTCACCAGCCTGTTTAATGAAAACTGCATATAAGCTTGTGCAAATGCTAAGAGTAAAACTAAAACGATGGCGATGACTTTGCCCCATCGATTTCTTAATAATAAGCCAACAGCCGTAATTAGGACTACTCCTAAGAATGCGCCAATGGACCATGTGGTTGGGATACTTATATTATAAAATTCAGCAAGCGCATATAAGACTGCACTTACAATTAAAATAATGTCATAAGTTAATAGATTAACTGGTTTCTTCAGTTTTTTGTTGTTCAAAGTTGACCGACTCATCACGAGACCTCTTTTCTACTTCAAATTCTATCTCTTGTTCATTATACCGTTTTATTACAAAAAAACTAGTCAATAAAGCGATAAAACCAAAGATGATAAATAAAAACATAACTAATCTACTTTCAAGTTCTTGATCAGTTAAATAATAAAAGTTATTTTCAATTGAAGACAATGTCAGAACATTATCCTCTGTAACATCCAGTGGCGTAGCACTGACTAGTCTTAAACTTTCTTGAAATTCTTGATAGATTCGATACTCTTCATTAAGATCTAGTTTTGAGTTTACAATAAGCTTATCAATTCGACTTAAACTAATAGGGACTTCCATTTCAATAAGATGACCATTGTAGTTTCCAAAATGGCTCTCAATTAAACTCGCTCTTGGAAATAAGTTTTGTCGAACTTGCGTGAAATTAAACAATTGATAATTAAACAGCCTTTGACTATTAGAATCAATCACCGTCAGATTAATATCTTTATTTAAGTATTCATCATTTAATTGAAGCCCTGCGACTTGTAAAGTCTGTTCATAATAAGCTGTATTATCCAATACTACGGTCACATCATTTTGGCCAATTCGATTGATTCGATTCACATAAGGGATTTCTAAAATATGGTCATTAAGATTGTCAACACCTCGTAAATCAAAGCTAACAATTTGATTGCTGTTGAGTGATCCAAAAATAACTTTCTGACCTGATTCATCTTCAGCAGGAACAACCGTCACATCTAAATTAGTTGTAAATTCCCCATGCTGTATAAAGATTACTACTGAACCCTGATTAATGGCTGTAATATTACCATATTCATCAACTTCAACAACATCTTCGTCACTTGAGCGATAAGTAAGGTTTAATTCACTTGATGAGTTACTAGGTTTAGGCTGAACTCTGACATGGAAACGCTGACCTTGTTGTAAACTAATCCGGCTAGGACTTACTGTAATGCCTGTTAATGGGACATCAACAAATACAATGATGTCTTTTTCAATCTCATTTATCTTAGCAGTGACAACCGCCTCCCCCGGACTAATGCCAAATAATCGGCCATTGTTAACTCTGACGATACTAGGTCTTGATGATAACCAAGTGATTGGTGTATTGGAATAAGCCTCAGGCTTAATTTTATAATCAACTGATAATTCCTCACCAACTGCGACTCTAATTACTTCCTCACTAAATTCAATGTCTTCAATATTCGAAATGACTTCAACAATGGTTTTATAATCTTTATTGTTGACTTTGGCTGTAATCGTTGCGGTTCCGTTGTCGATTCCATAGACAACCCCTCTTGAATCAACCGTTGCGATGTTTTCATTGCTTGAAGACCATTCAATTGTTTTATCTATATTAGGTGCAAATAAACTTGTTCGATACAAAATATTGACACTACTGTCTACATTTAATGTTTGTCTAGGTTCTAAATAAGCAAAGTCAGGTCGATCGATGATTTCAACTTCTTTTGTGGCTGTTTGATTTAAATAGGATGCCGTAATTGTGACATTTCCAATTTTATGACCCACAATATCACCTGATTCATTAATACTCGCAATGGTTGTATCACTACTTACATAAGTTGCATCAAATCCATCTAAGGTTGCTGCTGGCTGAAAGACAAGCTCAGGTTTATGTGTCTCATATATGTCAAGCTGAATATCCTTGGTTTTAAATACCATTGAATCGAATAGTTGGACTTGGATATTGAAACGATAAGAACCTTCATAAATACCTGTTAAATACACACTTCCATAATTAAGACCTGTTATAACCCACCTATTGCTTGAGCGTTTAATTTCCAATAATTCATCATTAGAATTTATCCATTCTATTTCTGCTTCATCTATCTCTTGGTCGACTTCAAAAACGAGAGTTTTTTCTTCTCCCTTTTTTAAATGGATTTGGTTCGCTTCATATTCAACAACACTTACATCTACTGCATAGATTGGATTAATTATTGAGAATAAGAAGAGAACGCTTAAAAGTAAACTAAACGTTTTTCTCATAGACTTATTTTAACATAGCTAACACTTGATTCAATTACTTTCAATCAACTAATATAGATGCATTAAAATTGTTCAGAGATTGTTTTACCCTGCATATGCAGAATTAAATAATCTGGACCACCTGCTTTTGAATCAGTTCCAGACATATTGAATCCACCAAAAGGTTGATATCCAACAATAGCACCTGTGCATTTACGATTCAAGTATAAGTTTCCACAATGGAAATCTTCCCTAGCCTTTTCAAGATGTTCTCTATTTCTAGAAATAACCGCACCGGTTAATCCATATTCAGTATTATTAGCAACATCAAGTGCCTCATCAAAATCTTTAACCTTAGTTACTGCTAAGACTGGACCAAAAATCTCTTCTTGCATTAAACGAGCATCTGGAGCTACATCAACATAAACAGTTGGGTTGATAAAGTAGCCTTTTGAATCATCAGCCGTTCCACCGATTAGTAATCGCCCTTCTTTTTCACCTACTTCAAAATATGAAGTGATTTTCTTAAACGCATTGACATCATTAACCGGCCCTACATCCGTCATACGATCATTTGAATCGCCAACAATTAATTGCTCAGTTAGTGTTTTAATTTTACCAACAACTTCATCATAAACATCTTGATGAATAATAGCTCTTGAACAAGCACTACATTTTTGACCACTAAAACCAAAAGCAGAGCCAACAATTGATTCAGCTGCTAAGTCCAAGTCTGCATCATTATCTACGATAATGGCATCCTTGCCACCCATTTCAGCAATGACACGTTTGAGCCAGATTTGTCCTTTTTGAACTTTGGCTGCTTTTTCATAGATTTGAACACCGACTTCTTTTGATCCTGTAAATGAAACAAAGCGTGTTTGTGGATGATTGACTAGATAATCCCCAACCTCTGATCCTTTCCCTGGAACAAAGCCTAAGACACCATCAGGTAAGCCTGCTTCTTCTAATACTTCAACGAATTTATAAGCAATGACTTGGGTTGTACTGGCTGGTTTAATTAAGACTGTATTACCACTGACGATGGCAGCAGTTGTCATTCCTGCAAGTATTGCGAGTGGAAAATTCCATGGCGCAATAATAATTCCAACACCTAGTGGGATGTAACGATATTCATTTCTTTCAAGATTTCGTCGACTTAATACTTTATCGTCAATAGTTTGTAGTTCTAGAATCTGTCTTCCATAATATTCTAAAAAATCAATCGCTTCAGCAATGTCTGCATCCGCTTCAATCCATGGCTTTCCTGCCTCAATTGTTAATAGAGCATTAAATTCAAAGCGACGCTTCCGAATAATCCCAGCAGCTTTAAATAAGACATCAGCTCTTACTTTAGGGTCAGTTTTAGACCATGTTTTAAAAGTTTCTAAAGCGACTTCCATTGCTTTATCAGCATGTTCAATACTGGCTTGAGAAATCGTGCCTACCACTTGTTTGTGATTACTAGGGTTGAGTGATGTATACACCTTCTCTGTTTTAACTCTTTTACCATCAATGACTAAATCGTAGTCTTTTCCTAGATAAGAATTTACTAATGCTAATCCTTGTTGATATGCTTTAACATCATTCTCATCTTGATATGTTTTGACTGGTTCTGTTTGATAACTATAAATTGCCATATGTTTCCTCCTTATACAACAAATTGTTCTACAATTATTTCTTGGTTATTCTTAAATCGTTCTAATGATAATGTTTCAACAGTCATCGTTGTTTCTTTTTCTAGTATTATCTCACTCATCAGCTTTCCAACAATAGGAGCTAACATAAACCCATGACCACTAAAGCCACAAGCGACATAATAATTTTCAACTGGTGTCTTGCCAATGATGGGTTGACGATCAGGTGACATATTGTAACTACCAGCCCATGTTCTAACAACTCTTAATTCTCCCACTTTGGGTAATAAATCCATTACTGTTTGACTCATCTTTCGAGTAAAGCTACGACTAGAGCTAATATCATGGCTTGGTTTAATGCCGATTTCAGAACGCCCCATAACAAATGGACCATGTGGGACTTGTTGAATATAAATATTCTTATTAAAGGACATAACCATAGGTCCTTGAAACCTCTCAATGGGTTCGGTTGCTAGAATCTCATGTTTTTCTGAATAAATTGGTAAATCAATTCCAACCATCTGTCCGACTTCTTTTGAGTATCCCCCAGCTGCATTAATCACTTTAGAGGCTAAATATTTATTCTTGGTAGTTGTGACTATAAAGCCTTCAGTAACACTCTGGATTGATAATACTTCTTCATGAAAGCTATAAGTAACTCCTAATCGCTTACCGGCCAAATAAAATGCTTCACTTGTTTTAAATGGATTTAGATGACCATCAGATTGATTGAAGGTAGCCCCTAAAAAATTATCAGGATTTAGATGTGGGACTATGTCTAGTGCTTCTTGAACACTTAAATAGCGTGTTTCTATACCTAATTCATTCTGAAGTTTAACATTCTTCTTAAACTTAGTAACTTCATCATCAGTGGTGGCAACGATTAAGTATCCTTCCTGTTTAAGCTCTAGGTCTTCATAGTCTAAGACTTTATGAGCTTTTTCAAAAAACTTCATACTCCACTGAGTTAATAAACAGTTTTGTTTAGTTGCCCATTGTTGTCTCACACCGGCTCCACATCGGCCGGTAGCGCCACTCGCAAAATAACCTTTATCTATCACTAAGACATCTTGAGTGTTTTCTAATCCTAAGTGATACGCAATACTGAGTCCACTTATACCGGCCCCAATAATTAAAATATTTTTCTTAATCATTTGATTCTTCCCCTAATTCTTTTAGTGGTACACCTAGAATAAAGGGTCTTACTTTATGACCATCTACTTCTTCAATTGGTTGACCTGTAAACTTAGCAATCTCTTGTCTGATAAGATGAACACAGGTGCTTCCTTGACATGGTCCCATTCCGACTCTGAGTAATCGTTTTAAATCTTCAAAGGTTGTAAATCCCTCCTCTAGATAAGCATGGATTTGTTCTAAAGTCACATCTTCACAGCGACAAATAATTATATCTTTCTTATTCATAGAGGATTCCTCCAAAATCATAGAGATATTGTTTATCGCATTGAACAGTGACAAGTGTGCGCAGCTCAGTTTTAACAACTTTAGTTATGACGCCATCTCCAATAACCTCACCAGTTCGATTAACGATTTTACATACATCATTGTCTGGTAATGCTAATTCATATGGAATCGTAAATAGTAATGACTCATTCTCCTCTTTAACGAGCATGATGGCAAGCCCTGGACAGACGCCTACACAGATTCCACATCCAACACATTTCGATTCAATTAATAGTGGTAGATTATTAATGTTCTGACCAATTTCTATGGCATCAAATGGACAATAAAACTCACAAGGATTACATGGAATCTCTTGATAACATTCAATGACTGCTTTAAAGGATGAGAGATCAAGAGGAAAGACAGATTTTACCAATTCTTTTGGGGCAACTCCTGTTTTACTTAACATATGCACCTCCACTTAATTTAGACAAGCCAATTGTTGTTTTATGACCAAATGGTCCAGCTCTTAATTCATTTAATTGAGATTCATAACTTTCTAACAATTCAGTTTGGATGCTTCTTCCAAATGACTTAGCAACATGCAGACCACAAATAGCTCCCTCCATCATCGCTGATGAGGCTTCTTCAATGCCTGCTGCATCACCACAAACGTATAAACCTTTAACTGTACTTTCATATGACTCCGTAGTAATAACGACATCACCACCTAATTCTCTAACATATTTAAACTCAGCATCCACCATACTTGCTAGTTGGATAGATGGTGATAATCCAACTGCGATACAACAAGTATCACAATCAATAATTTCTGAGCTTTGATCTTTTAAATTGATAATTTCGACACTTTCAACAAACTCTGAACCATTAGCTTTAGTGATTGTTGAGTTCATCATAAATGGAACACCTAAGCGTCTTAGTTTAGATGCATGAACCAGATATCCGCCAATTGAATCAGATGCTTCAACAATCGCCTTTACTTTGACACCTGCCTGGATTAATTGATAACTGACAATTAAGCCAATATTACCTGACCCAATCATAACAACTTCCTGACCTGGCAGTACACCATGGACATTCATTAACGTTTGAATGGCTCCTGCTCCCATCACCCCTGGTAAATCATTGTTTTCAAATGCTAGAAACTTCTCAGATGCACCGGTTGCTAGAATAATTCTTTCAGCAAATATATCATGATATCCTTCATCATTATAAACACCTAATAAATGGTCATCATAAAGAGCGACAACATGCGTTGATAACATAAGCTCTAGTTTAGGATGATCTTTAATATCTTTGACTAAATTATTAGCAATCTCAAAGCCTCGATATTTTGCGTATTGGTCTTTTGAACCAAAGAATTTATGAGTTTGTTTGACCAATTGTCCACCTAAATAATTAAAGTGGTCAATCAATAAAACTGGTACATCATTATCTAGTAAGGATTTGGCTGCCATTAAACCAGCTGGACCTCCTCCTACAATGACGACCCTTTTCATTTGAGTTCACCTTTATTTCTTTGAATATATACTTTCATACCAGGTTTTAGTGCTGTCAAACATGTTCTTACATTTGGTTGCCCATCGACTTCCATATTACATGATGCACAATTTCCTATGGCACAGTAAAAACCTCTTGGACGATGATACTTGATACTATAGCCAAATGTCTTGACACCATTATCTATTAGTGCGCTCGCAATACTATCCCCTTGATAACCAATAACCTCTTCTCCCTCAAACTCAAAAGATATTTCTTGTTTGTCTTCAAACTTAAGAATGGGATGATTCTTAACTCGCATAAGCAATTCCTCTCTTACTAGAAGTAATGATATCATATTTCACCCTTCTTTGATAAGAGTTTCATGAATGCTGAAAGTTTTTTACACTTGGTTTTTGTTGAATTATTGCAATAAAAAAGATAGATTTCCATCTACCTTGTTTACTTATTTAGCTCTGAATTCTCCCGCATCACTTATTGGGCGGTGTGGACGATGATATTCACCGGTCTTTTCATCCTTAACTAATGTGATTTTTGCTAGTTTGTAATGAGTACGACGTTTGTTCTTTCTTGCCTTACTCGTTCTTCTTTTTGGAACTGCCATGTGTGTTCACCTCCGTTTATTCTTCTACTTTGAACTCTCTTAATTTGGCCAGTCTAGGATCAAGCGGTTTTTCTTGGGCTTGAAACTCAGCCTCACTAAGAATTTCCCAGCCGTCCCCTTTAGGGTACTCTTTTATTCCAGGCTTTACAATATAAAGTGGAACTTCAAATAAAATCGATTGAAAGATGAAAGGTGCTAAATCTAATACATCACCATCAACTTCAATCATGTCATCATCTTGACTTACCGAAACAAACGAGTAAACTTCATCTAAGTTTGCTTCAAACTCGTAGTCAACATCTTCATTGGTGATACTACAGGCGACAACCATTGTGCCTGTCGCATGAGTAGTAACGATGACTGTATCAAGTTGCTGATCATAATTAATCACACCTGAAACTGTAACATCTTTTAATTCTCTCAATGAAGAATGATTTTTTTGAAACTGGGACAAATCATAAGTAATTTCTTCTTCAAAATGTATCGGGACATTTGCCTGTTGGATTAAGTCCTTACGATAAAACTTCATATTAACACCCTGTTTCTTAACGTGACTATTATAAGGAAAGTCACCTACTTTGTCAATCATTGTCCACTATTTGATTGTATCAAACAAGTCGTAATTTAACAAAGATATAAAAATGTTAGCTCAAATAGGGATCAAGGACTTAAAAATCATATAAACTTTACTTAATTTACTTTGGTTTTTTCTCTTGAAGTAACATGGTTTTCTTTATGTTTCGCGTTAAACTTGCTTAAATAATCAAAATAATTTTAATATAGGCGAAATTAGTGGCTTTTTTGAAAATATTTTTTAATGAACCTATTGTGATTAGTTGATATAAAGCAACAAATCAGTTCATTTATTGACAAAATGCTAATTTTTAATGTTGTTTGTTAAGACATTTTCTACTATAATGATACCATGAATAAAAACGATTTACGCGCACAGCGTACCTTTCACAAGATTAACAAGAACTTTAGATTACTGATGGGAAAAATTGGTTATCGCAAACTTAATGTTGCAATGATAACTGACAAAGCCAAAATGAATAGATCAACATTTTATTCTCATTTTCGGGATAAAAGAAATCTCTATGAATATCATTTAGGATTGATTGTTGACTCATTTGATTTTCGAAATTATGATGAATTTGTCGGAAAAAAAGAAATGGAGGAAGAACGATTAAACAATCTGACTTACTTATTCGAAGAGTCTTTGGTCCAAATTCAAAATGACAAAGATTTTGTTCTGGCTATGATTGATGTAGAAGATGTTCATAAAATGACAAAAGCATATATGAACATGGCCCATGTAGCTGATGACAAAATTGTCATTGAAACAAGAAATGGAACACAAGAGGTTCCAACAAGTTTAATTATAAATTATGCTTTAGGTGTGCTTGTCTTTACTCTTAGATGGTGGTTAAATGATTCATCAAACCACTCGGTTAAAGATGTCGCAGACATATTAGCAACCAGCTTTATTAATATCCCGCTAAAAAGTTCAAAGTTATAAAATAACACCTGAGATTATAAGTTAATCCCAGGTGTTTTTATTTGATTTAGAACCCTTGTTGATTCATTGCATCAACAACTTTTTTAAACCCAGCAATATTTGCTCCTAAGACAAAGTTTCTAGGCTGATTATATTCTTTAGCTGTTTTGCTGATTGTATTATATATATTTTCCATAATATTTCTCAGATGACGATCTACCTCATGAGCAAACCATGGCATAAAGGAAGAATTCTGTGACATTTCCATTAATGAAACAGAGACACCCCCAGCATTTGCTGCTTTACCTGGCAAGTATAAAATATCACTCGCTAAAACTAAGTCCTGCGCTTCATTGGTTAAAGGCATATTTGCTCCCTCAGCCATAAATTGACACCCATTATCCAGTAATGTTCTAACATCACTTTCATCTGCCTCATTTTGTGTCGCACAGAATAGGAAGATATCACATTTTTGCTGATAAATTTGTTTGTTATCAGGGTAATATTTAGCATGAGGATATACAGTTACATAGTCAGAAATATCTCCATCCTCTTCATAGGCTATTTTTTTAAGCAGTGGAATATCTAAACCGACCTCATCAAGTAATGTACCACTCACATTACTAATCCCTACAACTTTAGCTCCAAGTTGGGCTGCTTTCTCAGCTGCATGCATACCTACATTACCAGCTCCAGAAACTAGCACCTCTTTTTCACTGATTGATTCATTAAAATCATCCATTGCGTATTCTAAAATATATAGTAAACCATACCCTGTCGCTTCAGGTCTTAGTATTGAACCACCAGAACTCAAAGGCTTTCCGGTCAGGACACCATTACTTAAACCAGTTAAACGTTTATATTGACCCAGCATAAATCCAACTTCACGCTGGCCAACCCCGATATCGCCAGCTGGGACATCCATATTAGGGCCTAAGTACTTCGAAAGCTCAATCATATAAGCCTGACAAAAACGCATAATCTCAGCCACACTTTTTCCTTTTGGATCAAAGTCTGAGCCACCCTTTCCGCCACCCATAGGAAGACCGGTTAATGCATTCTTGAATATTTGTTCATAAGCCAAAAATTTCATAATACTTAAATTTACGGTTGGATGGAAACGAATTCCACCCTTATAAGGACCAATCGAATTATTAAACTGAACACGATATCCCGTATTCACTTGAAGTTTGTTATTATCATCCATCCACGTCACCTTAAAAATAATAGAGCGATCAGGAACTTTTAATCGTTCAACTATACCACTCTCTACAATTTCTGGATGTTGGTCTAAATAAGGCTGTATGCTCTTTTCAATCTCTTCGACTGCTTGTTGAAATTCTGGTTCGTACTTACTCATATGTCCTCCTAATAAAATTTACTCACGATATTTTCAAGTAATTGATAAAGATGGATAGACTGATGAAGTTCTTTTAAAACATCATGTTTTAAGCCATCAAAAATTGACAAAGTTGTTTGATTATAACCAGCTTTAATAAACTGCCTCTTTAAAGCCACCAAATCACGTCCATAATGAGTCAATGGATCATCTTTGCCCCCTATTATTGTAACATTTATTTCTGTGTTCGATGCATTCAAATCCAGTGATTCACTCGAAATCATTACCTGTAGCGCATCCCTTATCGCACGCTGCGTTAATGAATACCCACAAAAAGGATCTGAAACATATTTAGACACAATTTTCTTGTCATGTGATAAAAAACTATATCGCTCTTGTTCGTTATTTGAGTTAAACGCAACCCCCATCCATGAGTTTAAAGCTCTTTTCTTAAGTTGAGGCTTACGATAAGTCAGTGCATTTAAGACAGCATGACGCACTTTACTCATTTTTGGTAAACTCAAAGGATTAACTAGAATTAATTGTTCAAACTGATTAGGATTATAATCAAAAACTAGTTTAGCCAAATGAGCACCAAAACCATGTCCCATCAATAAGTATGGGACATCACCAAAACGATTCTTGATATAGCCTAAAACCTCAAGTGCATCATTTATTAATAAATTTGAGCCATGATCATCTCCAAAGTGGCCTTTCTTATCATTGATTAGTGATTGATGGTGACCTCTTAAGTCATATGTCACAAAAGCAAGGTGACGATCATTAAAAAATGATGCTAAATCCTCATATCTAAACCTGTTCTCATTGACATCATGGATAAATAAAACAACCCCATTTACATTGGTTGACTCATAACTTGTGCCATATAAAATTGGACTATGTATACTCTCTCTTAGCTCAAAATGATGTTCCATGCTTTAAGTTTAATAAGAGACACCTAAATAGTCAAGGTTAGAATCAATTATATTCAAAATATTAATAGTTAGTCACATGTGGTAGAATAATAATATGAAAACAACAGGAATCATCATTGAATATAACCCAATGCATTTGGGACATAAGCACCACATCCAAGAAACTAAGAAGCTCACCAATTGTGACTTAGTAATTGGTGTGATGTCACCTAATTTTGTCCAAAGAGGCCAACCCGCTTTAATCTCAAAGTTTAAACGAACCCAAGCCGCTCTTGAAAATGGGGTTGATATTGTGTGTGAGTTACCAACTTTTTATGCACTCCAATCAGCTCAGTTTTTTGGTTCTAAAGCAGTTGAGATTTTAGACATGATGAATGTCGATTCAATTGTCTTTGGCTCAGAGACCAACGATTTAGATGCACTAAAGGAATATGCCCAATTACCAATTAATATTGACAAAGTTAAAGAACGACTCGATCAAGGCTATTCCTACCCAGCTGCTTTACAAGTTGATGAGTATCAACTTTATCCCAATGATATCCTGGGTATCAGCTATCTTAGAGCTATTGAAAAAACAACCATAACACCGCTTAGTATTAAGCGAACCAATTCATACTTTGAAAATATTCATGGGGAATTTTATTCAGCACATGATATTAGACACCATTTAGATGATGAGCGATATACAAAACAATCACTCGCTGATTTATCAGAAAGAGTCGATTATAATAGTATGTTTAAATTGCTGCAGTATAAACTTATATCAAGTTCAAGTGAACACTTATCTGAAATTTTCTTAGTTACTGAAGGTATTCAAAACTTATTAAAAGAAAAGATTTTAATTTCATCCAATTATGAGGAATTTCTAGATCTTTGTACCTCAAAAAGATATTCTAAATCACGTATAAGTCGAATATGTATGCATATCTTATTAGAGACAAAAGCCTATGATGTAGAAAACTATAAAGTACGAATATTAGGTGCTAAAAATCATGCCCTTCCATATTTAAAAGACTTAAATGTAGGCACAAGGGTCTCAGACTTTGATCGTGCTCAAATTCAGCCAGAAATTAATGCAACTGAGATATATTCATTAATTAGTACAGAAAAAAATCTCCCACAGCAGGAGATTTCAAAACTCATTCTTATTCCATAGAATCCATACTCTGTTTGATAGACTCCAAAGTTTCATCACGAACACTTAAGCTCGCTTTTTCAATTTGTTTCTCAAACACATTTATTGCTCTTAGATACACTTTAAAGAAAGCTTTAGGACTCGGCTTGGACTCCTTAAAGTAAACCGCACAATAAGCTAATGCGACCTCATGTAGATCCTGCTCATCCATAGATGTTCTCCTTTCTTTTACTTAATCGTATAAAACAACCATTCTTCATCTGCTATTTCGCATGCCGCAAAACTATAATATTCATCGTCAATTGACACTTGATAGAGACCAAAGCTATAGGTCTTTTTTAAATTGTTATCATATAGCTCAATATCTTGACCTAAATACAACCAATCTAATTCACAAATCATCTGACCAAATAAAATAGCATCAGTGCTTTTGGCATGGGTTGTAAATGTATATTTATTCAAGATTACTCACATTATGGTACACATTTTGAACATCATCAACATCTTCCAGCATTTCAATAAAACGTTTGAAAACCTCAACATCTTCTTGTTGCGTTAGTTCAACTGTGTCATGAGGCAACATTGTTATCTCAACCACCTTATATTCATACTCTTCACCGACAACCGTATCCAAAACAGCACGAGCGTCATGGAATTGATCAAAAGGAACTTGGAGTTCAATTAATCCATCCTCAGATTCAATCTCTAAAACATCAACATTGTTCTCTAACAATATTTCTAAAATGTGTTCTTCATCGTCATACTCAAAAACAAAGAAACCACATTGATCATACGCAAAGCTGACCGAACCATTGACTCCCATTTTATAATGAGCCCGATTAAAACAGGTTCTCACATCGCTTAATGAGCGATTCGCATTATCCGTCAA
>DUUI01000065.1 GCA_012841625.1 Erysipelothrix sp.
ACGCTCATCTCTTTTTCCTTTCTCGGGCATAATAAAAGGCCCTAGTGAATTAGGACCTTCGAGATCACATATTCTTCTCCTTTAGCAAGCTCACAGGTTTGCTTTAAAAGGACCTAATTGAAAAAATGATAGCACAGAATCCTTTAACTTACAATCAATTTTTATCAATTTTATTTTCTTTTGGTTTGTTTTTGCGATTATATCTCTTAACACCAAAGACCGCTAATCCAATAAGAAGAAAGAGTAAGAGTATATTCTCAACAGTAAAGATGATTAGTCGACTTAGATTGTGACCTAAATTATTAATCCCACGCGTAAACGCACGACCAATTTGGCTAAAGAAATTATCCTGATCAGCTAAAACATCGTTCTCCTCAAGTTCAATGATGGTCACTGTTATAGTTGAATAATCGATTTGATCATCAAGCCTTTGTAAAGTTGACTTATTATATTCTAACTCTTGTTCAACATCCATTAACTGTTCTTGTAAAAAGACAATCTCCTCAACTGTTTCAGCCTGCTCAACAAGTTCAAGTAAACGATCTTGTTGAGTCGTCAATACTTTAATTCTATTTTCAGCATCATAGTAAGTATCAGCTACAGATTGATTCTGAGTTGACTCTGAAAGAACAGTAAAATGAGCTTTTAGTACTTCTGTAAAACCATCAAAACTATCGGATGGGATTCTTAAACGATAGGTTGCGACTCTAGTTTTAGTCCGATAATTATTTAAAGAAATAGACGAACTCTCAATAAAACCCTCAAACTGTTCTAAGTCATTATTTAAAACCTCAAGATCATCATCGAATGTTCTAGTTTCGATCGAAAACTGACCAGTTTTAATTACCTTTGAAGGATCAAAGCGTTGATTGGTAACTGACTCTTCTACTGCTGGAACATCATATTCTGGTGCTTGAGCGAAACTATATTCATCCAAAGACATATCAGATGTGGACTGACTTGAACAACTGATTAATAACATTGTAGTAAATAATATTAAAAGTAATCTTTTCATAGGAAACCTCCTTGTAATTTCATTGTAAACCTTTAAAATATGACAATCAAGCTGGGCAGATGATTCTTTCTAAACTGTAATTTAAGGTAGAATAGGGTTGAAAAGAAATGGAGTGACAATATGAAGAATCAAATTGGAGTCATTGGAATGGCAGTAATGGGAAAAAACATTGCCCTAAACTTCCACGACAATGGATACAATGTCGCGGTATTCAATAGAACATCCGCAGTAACAGAAGAAGTTGTAAAAGAAAACCCACAATTAAACGCGTATTATGACTTAGCAGAATTCGTCCAATCATTAGACAAGCCTAGAAAAATTCTATTAATGGTAAAAGCCGGTATGCCGGTTGATTCATTTATTGAGAAACTTGTCGAACTACTTGATGAAGGCGACATAATTATGGATGGTGGCAACTCAAATTATCATGATTCAATTAAACGATATGAAGCCCTAACTGAAAAAGGTCTCAATTTCTTAGGGGTTGGCATATCAGGTGGTGAAGAAGGAGCTCGATTTGGTCCAGCCATTATGCCTGGCGGAGCCCCAGAAGCCTATGCTCAAGTCTCAGAAATGTTAGAAAAAGTAGCAGCTAAAGCCTATGGTGAAGCATGTGTCAGTTATATTGGCAGTAGTGGCGCAGGTCACTATGTCAAGATGGTCCATAATGGAATTGAGTATGGAGACATGCAATTAATTGCTGAAGCATATCATCTTCTTAAAGAACTAGGTGGTTTTAATAATCAAGAATTATCAGATATTTTCAAAACCTACAATGAAGGTGAGTTGAATTCATATCTGATTGAAATAACTGTTGATATCCTAAAAGAGAAAGATGACTTAACAGAAGGATATTTAGTGAACTACATCTTAGATAAGGCTGGCAATAAAGGAACAGGTAAATGGAGTGTTAGTGAATCGCTCGATGAAGGAGTCAACACTTCAATTATCACAGGAGCTTTATACAATCGTTTCCTATCATTTGAAAAAGATGAACGTGTTAGAGCCAGTAAAGTATTAGAAGGTCCAGCAATTAAACAAGTTGATGACAAACAAAAACTAATCAAACAAATTGGGCAAGCACTCTACATGGCCAAGATAATGTCCTATGCTCAAGGCTTTGACTTAATGGCC
>DUUI01000066.1 GCA_012841625.1 Erysipelothrix sp.
TGATAACGCTATCATATTCTGCCATTTTTTGTGCTATAATAAAATAAATTCAAAAGGAGGAAGGCAATGAGTCCGAGAGCTCGCACACGCGACAAGGACGCTTTGATCTCTGGAGTTCTATCTGGATTATTGATGGGACTTGGACAATTTAGAAATAAACAAAAAGGCAAAGCGTTATTCTTTTTTACAATCTTGCTCATCTTCATAGGGATTGAGCTGTTAACAGGCTCGTATCAATACTACGCAAGTGAGATTGTATCGAATCCGCCAGGGGCTAATGGAGAGTTTTATTTCTTCAGGGACTATGGGGGTATGTTCACTAGAGGTTTATGGGGGTTATTTACTCTAGGTCAATTAGTTTATCAAATACCTTACAGAGGAATGGAAACACGCACATTCCACAGAACCATTCCATGGCTAACAGCAGATAACTCCGTCCGATTACTAATCGCTGGCTTAATTGCGTTAGTTATTTTATCGGTCTTAATCGCTGCATGGGTCGTCAATATTAAAGATGCATACCAAGTAAGAAAATTAATGAACCAAGGGACTTACATAGAACTAAAAGGAAAAGCCTATTTCAAAGAATTATACGATAACCTATTACCATTGTTATTATTAATTCCAGTCATTTCCTTAGTTGCTATGTTCACCATCATACCCGTAATGTTTTCATCCTTACTAGCATTCACCAACTACACCTATCGAATAATGCCACCAGCTCGACTCATTGACTGGGTCGGCTTCAGTAACTTCGCACAAGTCGTCAGCGACCCAGCCTGGTTTAAGATATTCGGAAGTGTTTTACTGTGGACCATCGTCTTTGCGATTATGGCCTCAGTCACATGTTACGCACTAGGATTCCTTAACGCAATTATCATCGAATCAAAACCAATCAAATTCAAGCGATTCTGGAGAATGATTCTTATAGTTCCATGGGCGGTCCCAGGCATGATCTCACTGATGGTCTTTAAAAACGCCTTCGACACCCAAGGCTTAATCAATCAGATTTTATACACCACCAATACCATGCAACCAGTCTCAAACTTTTTGTACGACATTGGACTTCAAGGGCAGCCCGATAACCCAATCTATTGGTTAACACAACAATACAACGGGAACCTAGCTAAAGCAGTCGTCATAATGGTTAACCTATGGTTAGGCGCTCCATATTTTATGATGCTCATCACAGGAACCTTAACCACAATACCAAAAGATTTATACGAAGCAGCCTCAATCGACGGCGCAACCGGTTGGAAGAAGTTTAAATCAATCACACTTCCACTTGTCCTAAGAGGAACAGCGCCAGCCATCGTCATGACATTTACACACAATTTTAACAACTTTGGATCGATATATTATCTCACTGGAGGCGGACCCAACTGGGTCTATTCAGAGGTGCCAAATACCATGAAAGTCATGGGTGGGATACCAGGACAAACCGATATCTTAATCTCCTGGATATTCAAACTATCCTTTACCCAAAATGCACAGCTCTACAATATAGCAGCTGTCTACTCAATACTCATCTTCATCTTTGTCGCGGTGTTCTCTGTCCTAAACTTAGCCAGAAACAGAGCTGTATGGGAGGATTAACATGTCACAAAACACACTAGAACTAAATAAAAAGAAATTTCACTTTGGACGATTCTTATTAGCCTTCCTTTCATATCTGTGGCTAATCTTTATGGTTATCGCCTGCTTATTACCAGTCCTATGGATGATTTCAGCAGCCTTTACCCAAGGAAGAACACTAGATGCAGTTCCAATTCTTCCGGACCCAAGTAGATTTACAACTGAACACTTTGAATTTATCTTTAGCTATAAATCAAACACCGGTCCAGGGCTACCCGATTATCAAGCAGCCTTTGTCAGAACACTGATTCTTGCCGTCATTAATACAGTCGGAGTCATTGTTGTAGCAGTTATCTCAGGATATGTCTTCTCACGATTACGCTTCAAAGGAAAGAAACCACTTTTATTAGGAATGATGGTTCTTCAAATGTTCCCATCATTTATGGGAATGTTAGCTCTCTTCTTTATCTTTGATTCATTTGGATGGCTAGACAGTCCAAACTTAATCGCACTTATATACATCGCTGGATCAATTCCATACAATACCTTCCTAATTAGAGGATTTATGCAATCAATCCCACGATCCTTGGACGAAGCCGCAGAAATAGACGGTGCCACCAAGATGCAAACCTTGCGGAAAATACTATTACCACTCATTGTTCCAATCATTGGATTCATTGCCATCAATGCATTTATGACTCCATGGATGGACTATATGCTGCAATCAGTTTTCCTACAAGACAAGACTCAAACCGTGTCCATGTGGCTCTTTAGAACCACTGACCCATTCAATACCCTGTACTATAATCCACTACGATTTATGGCTGGAGCACTCTTAATCTCAATCCCAATTATGGCCATTCAATTCTACATGCAACGATTCATGGTACACGGATTAACAGCCGGAGCAGATAAAGGATAATGAATACCTTTCATCGAATTTTATACAGTAATGATGAAATAATCAAACAGCGAAATACTAAATGGTACTTCGCTGTGATTATTTTTATAGTTAGTGTGATGTTAATCGCCACACCTTTTGTTAGTGCCAAATTATTAGAATCACCAAAATCATTAATGAACCAATTTAAAGGTGTCGAAAACGGAATGATTCAAGCACTCACAGATTACGATTGTCAAATCACCAATAAAACACTCGACTGTCAACAAGAATTCTCAACCTACACAAACGGTGACTACCAATTCTTTATTAACGTTACCCAAGGACAAGAATTAGATTTACCTGATAAATATGTGTTATTCAGCAAAGAAGTTGTCACGATTTTTACACGCGATGGTCATCTTCAAGGTGACTACACATTATTAGACGGCACAAGTTTTAATGAGCTCTTAGAACTTAAGGAAGAAGAAAATCTTGACAATCAAACACTAACAGGGCACTTACTTCAAAATATAAGTCAAAGTACCCTTGGCACTCACATCCCACAAACCTATATCAGTGTCTTCATTCAATACTTTATCTATGTCGGCCTAGTGTCATTAGTCAATATGGCCATCAACGCAAATAGATTAAAAGAAAAAATCAGCTTCAAACAATTTGTCACAATGAACATTCTAGCAATGTTTTCGTTAGCATTAATAACAGCCATCATAGGCTTATTCTCACCAGTCAACGCAACCGCCATATTTCCGCTATTATACATGGCCAGAGTGATTATGATCTATTTCAAATTATTGAAGTCGAATCAAAACTAAGTGTTGATTTAATAGCAA
>DUUI01000067.1 GCA_012841625.1 Erysipelothrix sp.
AAACTAATTTTACCTAGTTTTTCTGTTTCATCTATAAAATAATCAAAAGTTAAATGATATAAAACTATAAATCAATTTAAAAACCCCCAGTTTATTTAAAACCAAGGGTTTGTCTACAGTCTGAAAAGACTGCCTTAGCAGTCTTTTGTTTTAATACATTGGCATTTCTGGAGTTGCTTTTTCAGGCTCTGGGATTGAGGCGACAGCTCCTTCAGTTGTTAGGAATAAAGCTGAGATACTGGCTGCATTTAATAATGCAAGGCGTGTTACTTTTGTTGGATCTACAATACCTTCTTCTAACATATTAACCCATTTACCTTCTTTTGCGTCAAAGCCTAATTCAAGATTTGTTAATTGAGTACTGACTATTTCACTTCCATCGAATCCTGCATTCTCAGAGATTTGATAGAGTGGTGTCTTAATCGATTCTAAGACTGCGTTAACCCCTTTTTGTTCATCGTTGTTATCTGTCTTGATGCTTGATTTTAAATCGTCATAGGCTTTCATGAGGGCTAGTCCTCCACCTGCTACTACCCCTTCTGCGACAGCTGCTTTGGTTGCGTTTAGTGCATCTTCAATTCGAAGTTTCTTTTCTTTAAGTTCGACTTCAGTGTTTGCGCCAACTTTAATAACAGCGACACCATTAGTTAATTTACCTAAACGTTCGTTGAGTCTTGTTTTGTCATAGTCTGAGTCTGAATTGTCAATTTGAGCATTGATTAATTTGACTCGCTCTTTAATCTTCTCAGCGTCTCCTTCACCATTGATAATTGTAGTTTCATCTTTCTTAACGACAACTTTCCCGGCACGGCCTAAATCTTCAATTGTTGCTTCTTTGAGGTCTAATCCAAACTCAGTTGAGAAATAGGTTGCGCCTGTTAGGGCAGCGATATCTTGTAATATTTCTTTTTGATTGTCACCAAAGCTTGGTGCTTTTGTGGCGACTACATTTAATGTTCCTCGGAGTTTATTTAAAACTAGATTGGTTGTGACTTCATCTTCCAAATCTTCTGCGATGATTAATAATGGTTTATTTGATTGTAGTACTTGTTCGAGTAATGGGACTAAGTCCTGCATTGATGAAATCTTTGATTCTGAGACTAATACATAAGCATTTTCAATGATTGTTTCCATTTTTTCTCGATCAGTTGCCATGAGTGGTGAGATATATCCCTTATCATATTGCATTCCTTCGACCACTTCTAGGGTTGTTTCAAAGTCATTAGATTCATCGACTGTGATAACTCCTTCTCTGCCCACTTTTTCCATTGCTTGAGCAATGATTTGACCAACTTCTGTGTTTTGAGCTGAAATTGCGGCGACATTGGCGATATCTTCTGAGCTGACAATTTCTTTACTTTGAGAGAGTAAGTGTTCAGAGACTGCTTTAGCTGCTTTTTCGATTCCTGTTCTCATAAGGACAGGGTTGGTTCCTTTGTCGACTGCTTGTAAGCCGTAGTGAATAATGCTTTGAGCCAAGAGCGTTGCGGTTGTGGTTCCGTCTCCTGCTGTATCATTTGTTTTGTTGGCGACCTCGTAGACAAGTTGTGCGCCCATGTTTTCAAATTTGTCTTCTAGTTCAATTTCACCTGCAATAGTGACTCCATCATTGGTGATTAATGGTGCTCCGTACCCTTTTTCTAATACAACATTACGACCTTTTGGTCCTAATGTAATTTTTACCGCATTGGCTAGAGTGTCTACGCCACTGACTAATAGTTCACGTGCATCACGCCCGTATAATACTTCTTTTGCCATCTATTTCACGTCCTTTTCTTTAATTGCGAGTATGTCTTTCATTTCTACTATGACATATTTTTCTTGATTGTCTTCTACTTCAGTTCCAGCATATTGCTTAAAGATAACAATGTCCCCTTCTTTTACGACCATATCAATCTTATTTCCATGATCATCTATTTTTCCTGGACCTACCGATATTACTAATCCGGTATTTGGTAATTCTTTATTTTCTTTTGAGACCACTAGTCCACTTGCGGTTACATTTTCTTCTTCGATTTTCTTTAATAAAACTCGATCTAATAATGGTTTTAACATACTATCTCCTTTTCTTTAGCACTTATCGTTGGCGACTGCCAATGATAATATTATAGCTTATCACTCGTAAG
>DUUI01000068.1 GCA_012841625.1 Erysipelothrix sp.
TAAAAAAAGCACATCATAGGAAGGAAATTTGGGGGGACCTTCCTACAAAGTGCATTCATATTATAACCTAATTAGGCTTTGTATAACAATTAAATTTGTTCTAATTGATTAACCTTCTTAGCAAATTAACAAAAGCCCTAGAAGAAAGTTCCTTTTCATTTGTCAATGTTGGCAAATCAGACATTCTTACTAAATACATCTTTTCTAGTAATGGTAATAAACGAAAAAAGAATTATTTGGCTGTATTCAGTGATAATTGATAATAAATAAAAAAATGGTCTGTTGGTACAACAAAATAGAGATTCAATTAAGTTAGATAATCTTATGATCTTATATTTCTTATTGTTAAAGCTAGAATGCTATCTAAATGATTTACTAAATCATTGAAGCCACTCTCATTCTCGCACATTGGAATAGTCTCAAGTAGCAGTGGTAAGTTTACTCCAGTAAAACTAGCAATATTTTCTGGGAAATTCAGTCTAAATAGTTTTGACATCACTGTGTTGGATGGAGTACCACCAAATAAATCTGTAAAAATAATTAGGTTTCCTTCATTTGAGAGTTCTTCAATACTCTTTTCCACCTTTGATGCAAATTCTTCAGGATCATCTCCTAAATCTAAACTATGCGTGTAAATATTAGAAGAAGAGCCAACAATAAGTTCGCTCGTTTGGACTAAGGCGGAAGCAAGGTTTCCATGGGTAATAAGTAGTATGTTTGTCATTTTTCTGGTAGTGGCTAATCAGCCACATCCTCCTTTCAAAACGGTATTGCCAATATTTATTTGTAAACACAACGTTGTTATTTTGCTGTGTTGATTACGAATTTTTGGTGAAATTAATATTGGAAAGCTCCTTTTAATTCAATGTATGTAATTAAATTGAATGGAGCTTTCTTTTTTTATATCAGACGAGTAATCTGAAGTGTTGAGGAGTTCTCACTAGATGCATTGCACTGTCATTAATGTATATATTTTATATAATTTTTTGATAGATTGAAGCAATATACTCAATAAACTCTTCAAATGTACTTAAGTCCTTTTGAATTTGAGGGAATTGTTTGTCTGAAATGAATTCTGATAATATATTCCATATTTCAAGTTCCTTGGGTTTGTTTTTTTCAATTGAAACCAACAAAACGGTATGCACATCTGATTCAAAATCCCAACGAATTTCATGATTTAATAAAGCGACTCCAACAAATGAACGGTTTGTTATTGGCTCCTCAGGATGTAAAATCGCAATCCCATTCCCGAAATATGATGAAGGGGTGTTAATTTCGTGTTGTATTACTGAATCAGAGAATTCTGTTCCGCATTGATACTTTTCTTCAACTAGTTTCAACATGTCATTTAGAATATCATCCTTTGATTTGAATGTTTTGCGTATAAACAATTCTTTCTTAAACTTATCAGTTATATCAGAAATACTCTTGAGACCTCTTAAACCAAACTCAATCTTGCGAATATCTAAATCATTTACAAAGAAGTTAACGAGTTTAACGCCCTCATATTTATCTGCGATTTCTGGATCTGGTGTAATAATCACAGAATAGTTGGCATAATTATTAATTTGATACTGTTGTTCATTTATTACATTAATCTCATTGATTTGAGGTAAAGATCTGATAATTTTCTGTCTCATTAAGAATGTTTCATTCTTTCTTTTTGAAGAAATAATCAATATATTGTTATCAACCTTACTGGAAATCTTGTCATCTACGAAATTTATAAAGTGAATTGCGATATAACAGATTTCATCTTCAGTAAATTCTCTTCTAGCAGGAAACACAGAGGAGATAAAGTCTGAAGCAATACTATATGCGAGTGGAAATCTCTGCTTAATATTTAAAGTCGACATATTTGTAAACTGCATTTCTTGCTCAACCCGAATCATAAACGGTGCGAGATGTAAGCCAAGTGCTATTTTTAGGTCTAATTCATTGGCAAGATCAATACTGTAGACTTGTTTAACTTTTTCTAATCCTTTGTCCACGATATTATTTGTTTCCTCGGTTATGAATAGTTCATCTTCATATTCCTTTTTCCCAAAAATGTTTAGTGCAAGATAATTCACTTCTGATTCATAGAACGGGATGTCAAATAATTTAACACTAGAGTTCATGATCTCAGTAGCTATTTTACAAGCTTTACCATACTTTGGTGGTAAATCAGAAGATGAGTCTTCTAAAATATCACCATTTCTTATTCGGTGTATCGAAACATGTAAATGAACAACTAAGTTCTGTAAAACAATTTCCGAAATAGTATACTCATGGTTAAGTAAAGTTTCTGTGATAAGGGATCCTATTTTAATAAGATCGTTATGAATACTAGAAGTACTTGATGTTTCACCTATGGTATTAAGTAAAGTTGCTCCAGGTTCTCTAAATATTCCCTCCTTAATCAGGCATAGTCGTTTATTTTTTTCTTTCCCTTGAATTTTTATTCCATACCCGGGTTTAGAAACAATTTCTAAACCATAAATATCTATTTTATCTCTAACAATTTTTAAGTCATTGGAAACAGTTGGTAAACTCACAAACATCTGTTCAGCAAAAGTTTCACTTTTAATATAATCACCAAAATTTATTAATTGGGTGATTATGAATGAAACACGAGAATTAATGTTTGAAAATTCATTTGCTGAAGTTAATTTCACTCTTACTTCTGACACATACTTATCAAGTAATTTAGGATTTTGACTTATAAGCTTTATTCCCTTACCTATAGATGTCTCTATATCTAATTGATAATCTAAAAGTGAATCTTTGATGTTTGAAAGATCTTTTTGTATGGTTCTTTTAGAAAGATTATACTTTTCAGCCAATTCTTCAAGTGTTATAAAACGATCAAGATTGTTATTCAGATCAAGAATAATGCGACATTGTCTAGGTGATAGAAATATCATATATAACCCTCCTCTTATCTATTATACAATAGCCAAAGTAATAGAGAGTATAATCTCCTAATAATATTCTTCACTTCCTAAATGAAATATTGTAGAAACAATCATCAAAAATATAGAATATAATTAAAGTGAGGAACGAATAGTAGAATCGTTTTAGCTCAAAATAATAAGGAGGATGAGCGATATGAATGTATTTTCTGCAATTTTAGTAGCATTAATTGCAACATGCTCAACGTGGTGGTTTAGTCATACAATCACTAGAACTTGGTTATATCCGCTTTGGTCAGGATTTTTAGTTGGCCTAGCGATGGGGGAACCAGCTCAAGGGATGATGATTGGTGCAGCTATCAACTTACCATATGTTGGGTTTATTACCGCTGGGGGGTCAATGCCAGGTAACCCTAGTTTTGCTGGACCAGTGGGTACAGCATTAGCAATTGTTTCGGGACTTGATATAGCAACTGCGACAACAGTTGGTGTAATCTTAGGTTCTGTCGCAATTCTTAGTTGGAATGCTTATATGTCAATAAATGTACTTTGGGTGCATATGGCAGATAAGTACGCAGAGCAAGGAAACTTAAAGATGGTTAGATTCTTTAACTATGTACCTTCTTTCTTTGTTTCATTAGTTCTAAATGGTGTCCCAGCATTCTTAGTCGTTATGTATGGAAGTTCATTTGGAACATGGTTACAAACTTTCCCAACCGCAGTTGTTCAAGCATTTGAAGTAGTTGGTGCATTAATGCCAGCACTAGGTATTGGTATGTTATTGAATTACATCGGAAAAGCCAAACTTATACCTTTCTTCTTTGCCGGTTTCTTCATGACAATTTATTTCGATTTAGGTACAATGGCTATCGCAGTTTTCGCAGCAATCGTTGGAATTGTTATGTTCAACTTCACTAAAAACGATAACAAGATAGGAGAAGCTTAAAATGTCAGTTAAAGAACAAAGAACTTTACGCAAATCAGACTTAGTTAAACACTGGTTATTAGGCTACTCTAGTGAAACATGTTATAACTATGAGCGTTTACAAGCATTAGGAAATGCGAATTCAATTCAACCAATTATTAAAAGATTATATGATGAAGATCAATATGCAGAGGAAATTCAAAAGTATATGGTTTTCTTCAATACTGAACCAAGCTTTATGGGAACAGTCATCCATGGTATTACCGCAGCAATGGAAGAAAAACGTGCTAATGGTGAAGACATTAGTGCTGATGATATTAACTCTGTACGTTTATCATTAATGGGCCCTCTTGCTGGTATGGGAGACGTTGTCTCTCAATCAATCGTTTATCCTGTCTTAGCAGGGATTGCTATTCAATTAGCACTTGCTGGTAACTTCTTTGGACCAATTCTGTTTGAAGTAGGTTATAAAGCTATTATGTTAACTCTTGGATATAACATGTATATGTTAGGTTACAAACAAGGTAAACAAGCAATTATTGAATTTTTACAGAACGGAATATTAAATCGTTTAATTGAGGTAGCTAGTATTATCGGGCTCATGGTCGTTGGTAATATGGCAGTCTCAAGAATTAATGTAATAGTACCACTTGAATACACCTTTACAAACGAATTAGGAAGTGTTGTATTCAATATTCAAGAAGGGGTACTTGATGCACTACTACCTGGATTGCTACCATTACTCATAACTTTCGGGGTTTGGGGACTATTAAGGAAACGCGTTAAACCACTGACAATAGTTCTAATTCTATTTGTTGTTGGAATCGTCGGATCTTTAACTGGCTTACTTGCCATTGCTTAATTAATCAAAGGCGCAAGGTCAGATCTTGCGCCTTATTTGTCTAGATATTTGGAGGACTTATGGGCGTATTTATTTCACCATCAATCATGTGTAGCTCAACACAAGATGTAGAAGAATTTGTAAGAGCATTTGAAAAGAAAAAAGTTAAAAACATTCACTTTGATGTTATGGATGGACATTATGTAAATAATATAATGTTAGGAACCAATGCATACCGAGATTTAAAAAAAATGACTAATATACCAATTGACTTACACTTTATGTGTATGAATCCAGAAAAGTTTTTGGATTATTTCAATCCTCAAGCTGGAGATTGGGTATGTTTTCATCCAGAAACAACTAGTCATCCTCATCGTTTACTAAGTGATATTAAAGAAAGAGGGTGTCGTGCTGGTTATGCAATTAATCCCGGTACTCCAGTTGATGTCATTTTAGAAGTCATTGATTTATTGGACTATATTCTAGTAATGGCTGTTAATCCTGGTTTTGCTGGTCAAAAAATGGTTGATAGTCATTTAGAGAAACTATCTAAAATTAATGATATAGTAAAGAAAAGCAACAAAGACATTGATATAGTAATAGACGGAAACACTACTATAGAAAATGGTCAAAAAATGGTTGACTATGGAGCAACTGGATTAGTGGTGGGAACTTCATCATTGCTAAAATCATTATCAGAATTTCTGGAGAATTATGATTATTATGTGAAAGAGGTAAGTAGAGTATAGAATATGAAAAATTTAGAATTTGTAAGAATAGACGACAGACTTATACATGGACAAGTCGTAGCAGCATGGTTAAAAGCATATTCAAACGTAAAATATATTTTGGTTATTGATGATAAGACATCAGAAGATCCGTTTATGCATGAGATGTTCAAGCTTTTAGTTCCAGCAGGAATTACAATTGATATTAAAACAATAGCAGATGCAACTGAACAACTTAGAGAACCACTAGAAAAACCGACCATGATTATTGTTAAGAATCCTATGACTATTAAAAGTTTAGTAGACAATGGAATTGAGTTTGAAAGAGTAAATATAGGTGGTATGGGAATGACCCCGGGACGTAAAAAGTTATTCCAGAACATTTCATCAACACCTGAAGAAAATGATATTATTAGAGAACTAATAAAACAGGGAATCGAAGTAGAAATTCAAATTATCCCTGCAGCTAAGGTAGTTAACTTAAAGTCAGTTTTAGGGAAAGAAGATAAATAATGAAAGCAGCTGTACTCCACAAAATAGGAGATTTCAGAATAGATGAAGTAGAAAAACCAAAACCAGTAGGCGACCAAATTCTATTGAAAGTTGGTGCCTGTGGAGTTTGTGGTTCAGACTTACCAAGAGTTTATGAACTTGGTACAAGCAAACAAAAATATCCCTTAATATTAGGACATGAATTTGGTGGGACTATTGTAGAAGTGGGAGAAAATGTTGATCCTTCCTACATTGGTAAAAGAGGGGCAATTTTCCCTTGCATACCATGTATGGAGT
Source organism: Erysipelothrix sp. (assembly GCA_012841625.1). Classification (GTDB taxonomy): domain Bacteria; phylum Bacillota_I; class Bacilli_A; order Erysipelotrichales; family Erysipelotrichaceae; genus DUUI01. Next base: position 6,181 of record DUUI01000068.1, read on the forward strand.
GCGAGATGTGCACGACTGGTAATTATGCCATGTGTTTAGATTATGATTATCTTGGATCAAGAAGCGATGGAGGATTTGCTGAATACTGTTTAGTTCCTTCAGTGTGGCATTTTGTTGAAGCATCAGATAAAGTCAGTTTTGAGTCTTTATCGATGATAGAGCCTGCTTCTGTAGCTCAACATGCACTACGTAAAGGGGATTTTAAAACTGGAGAATCTTTGCTGATTTTTGGGGCAGGTCCAATAGGAATCATGACAGCACGCTGGGCTAAAATATTTGGAGCATCAGTTGTCGCATTGGTCGATATTGATGAAGAGAAAATCAAGTTTGCTCAAGATAGAGAATTAACATGTTTTAATGGAACGGATAAAGACTTTTATGAGCAAGTATTAGAGTTTAATGGAAATAGAAAATTTGATGTAGTTATTGAAGGTGTGGGCTCAGGTATTACTTTAAACCAATCAATCGAGGTTGTAAGAACATTTGGGACAATCGTTATGATGGGAAACCCTAATAAAGACACAGTCATTAGATTAAAAGAACATAGTAACATTCTAAGAAAAGAATTATTACTTCAAGGAATGTGGAATTCTCATTACCATAATCTACCAATAAATGAGTGGAAATTTACAGTTGATCAAATTGAAAAAGGTACACTTCAATTAGATGATTTAGTAACCCACTCAGTTGATTTTGATGAATTTTTACAGGTTTTTGAAGACACTTATCACAGACGATACTTAACTTGTAAGGTAATTTATAAAGGAAAAGACTAATGAATACTGAAGTAAATCTAATTATTAAAGAATTAGAAGAAAGTATGAGCTTCATTTCTACTGAGGAGATAGACTTTTTCATTGAAAAGTTGCAAAAGTCTAGAAGAGTTATTGTAGTAGGTGTGGGGCGTGTGATGATATCTTTAAAAAGCTGGGTGAAAAGATTTAATCATTTAGAAGTTGATATTAATTATTTTGGAAGCGAAACAGAAGAGAACGTTAATGAGGATGATTTGATAATAATTGCCTCATCTTCTGGAGAGTCTTTAATACCAGTTTCTATCGCTAAAAAAGCCAAATCCCTTGGAACAAAAGTCTACTATATTGGCTGCACAAAAGACAGTTCTGTCTTTAAGATGGCTGACTATCAGCTATTACTTAAAGGAAAAACAAAATTTAATCTTGAGAATGAATTTGAGTCTCAACAACCGATGTCAACTCTTTTTGAACAACAATTAATGATCTTAGGAGATGCAATCGCTCTTCGAATGATAAGATTAAAAGATCTCGATATTGACGAAATAAAATTACGACATGCAAACTTGGAGTGAAAAATGAAAGAACTAAGCTTAAAATTTCAATTAAAATTTGATGAATATACAAAAACATGGGTTGATTTGATAAACGAGAGTTTCTCAGTCATAGTTGAGAAGCTCAATATAAATGAAGTTAATCAATTAGATTTGCTTGTATTTTTAAACTTATTAGTTGAATCATCATTACATGAAAACGCAAAAATAAATGAGAAAACTCAACAAGATTTGAACGAAAGTATCAAAGATAGTATCGTCAAAGAAATGGTGGATGAAAATGAAGGTTTGTATGATGAATTATTAAAAATATATAATACAAAGATGAATGAGTTTCGAAGCATAATAGAAATGTTTTCCACTAAAATGTCTGGAGACGAATTAATTACATCATTTTCCAGATTAATATTGAATATTAAAGAAAAGGACGATGATGCAATAGAGCAATTGCCCGAATTAGCCAGTGAGTTACTGTCTTCAAGAATTACATTTAACAAACTTGCTAGAAATAGTGGGTTGTCAATGAAAATAGTAGGGCAACCAAAATTTATCATACAGAGGGAGTAAAAATGTTAGTAAATTTGAATGAAATATTTAAGATTGCCAACGAAAGACAGATTGCAGTTGGTGCTTTCAACGTGCCAACTTTAGAAATGGTTAGAGCAGTTATTAAAGCTGCAGAGAAATTAGATTGTCCAGTTATTTTGCAACATGCTGAAGGACACAACAAGTTCATTAGCATGGAAGAAATTGCACATATTATGCTTTATTATGCAAAGAACACAAAAGTTCCAGTATGTATTCATTTAGATCATGGGACAAAAATCGAAGATTGCAAAAAGGCAATTGATTTAGGATTCACGTCAGTTATGTTTGATGGCTCTATGTATAGCTATGATGAAAATATCGAACTAACAAAAAAAGTAATAGAGTTAGCTCATGAGAAGAACGTAACTGTAGAAGCTGAATTAGGGCCAATGTTAAACTCCAGCATCGGAGCAGGCGAAGGAGTTAGCTATACTTCAACAACTTATCAGTATACAGAGGTTTCTGAAGCACAGGACTTTATTAATAAAACAAATGTTGACTGTTTAGCCATAGCAATTGGAACGATGCATGGAATCTATTTAGAAAAACCAAAATTGAATCTAAATAGAATACTTGAGATTAAAGAAGCAACTGAAATCCCATTAGTATTACATGGTGGTTCAGGTTTATCAGTTGAAGAATATAAAACAGCAGTAAAGAATGGAATTAGAAAAATTAATTACTATACTTATATGAATACAGATGGTGGTAAAGCAGTAAAAGATTATCTTGTGGATGATAAAGTTTACATTTTTTTTGATGAACTAAGTATATTTGCCACAGACAGAATTGAAGAGAATGTCACAGAATTCATGAGAACTATTTCAACCATTTAGGAGGTTTTTATGAAAATAGCAGTTTTTGAAGATGTAAAGAATATAAAAATTAGAGAAATTGAAAAGCCTCAAGTAGGTGAAACACAGGTTTTGGTAAAAATAGAAACCTGTGCTATCTGTACTTGGGAGCAAAGAGTATATAGTGGTGTTAAAGAGGTTCCATTTCCATTCGTTGGTGGGCATGAACTCGCTGGTGAAATTGTTGAGATGGGACATAAGGTTGATGCTAGAACACTAAGCATTGGAGATAAAGTAGTGTTTGGCACTAACCTCGCTTGTGGCCAATGTTATCAGTGTAAAACTGGTAATGAACAAAATTGCGAATATTTTAATCACAGCCAAAAGCTTGAGGGAACGCCATATCGAGGTTTAGGAGGATTTGCTGAGTACATTCTAGCTGATTCAAAAAGGGTCTTTAGAATTAACAATGTTAGTTCTGACATAGCTACTCTAGTTGAGCCTGTATCTTGTGTTGTGCATAGTGTTGAATCTGCTGATTTAGCATTCGGTGAAACTGTCATGGTTGTTGGATGTGGCATAATGGGATTAATCCATGTACAACTTGCCCTTAAGAAAGGATGCGTTGTTGTTGCTGTAGATCAAAAACAGGAAAGATTAGATTTAGCAAAAGAATTTGGAGCACACTATATTGTCAACAATTCAATGGAGAATTTAGATGATGTTATTATGCGTATAACAAACGAAAAAGGAGTAAATGCAATATTCAATACTGTGTTTGTATCAAAACTCGCACAAGAACTACAACCTTTATTAGCTATTAACGGAAGACAGGTTCTATATTCATCGTTTTATCCAGATAATCCAATGACAATAAGCCCAGATACTCTGCATAAGCGTGCAACAAGAATCATCGGAACAGCAAACTCTAATTCAAGAGATTTTATTAGGTCTATTGCACTAATTGAAAACAATATTATTAACTTAAAACCGTTTATTGGGAGAATTATTGATTTCGATAACATAGAAGAGGCTTTAGAATTATCTTTAACTCAAGAATATTATCGAGTAGTTATAAAGATGTAGAATAAGATTACCTTCAAGTTTTTAAAAACTCCCCATTACAAAAATAAGTAGTAGGGAGCTTTTCTGTACCAAAGATAGAAATTTAGAAATAAAAAAGATGATTAGTTATAAATAACAATCATCTTCAAAGTTTTATTGATTAAATTTGTTCTAATTGATTAACCTTCTTAGCAAATTCAACAAAAGCTTCAGCTGTTTGTCTAACAAAACCTAGAGTTATATCATCTAACTCTAATTCACCAGCTTCGTTAACTTTATGTTGA
>DUUI01000007.1 GCA_012841625.1 Erysipelothrix sp.
AATGAATTTGATGGATTGTATATATCGGCTGATTCTCAACTCATTAAACCTCATGCTGAGGTGTATATAGACTTCTTAGAAACATTTGACTTAACAGCAACTGAGTCGCTGTTTATCGATGATAAGGAAATAAATATCCTAGGTGCTAAAAACCTAGGATTTAACGTTTATCATTATCAAAGTGATTTCGATGAATTCATCAGTTACTTAAATGAATTGATTTCATTTGAGATTAAATGAACCACTTGATCAGGAATTCCATTTTCTTTAATATAGTCCATAATAAACTTAGGCTCAATCAACCCATCTAATTGACTCCAAAAGAAGCTATTGCCATTTACAGTAGTTTCTTTTTTACTTAAAAATGGACTATCACTATTTAGTACGACATGATAAACATATCCCAGTTCGTGATAAAAGATACCTAATGTTCTTTCTTTAAAAAATGATTCATAAGTGATACACAATCTGATGTCATGCGGGACTTCATCTAACTCTTCTAGTAATTCTCTTTTTAAAGCATTAAGGCTGTCTTCAAACTGATGAATTCGACCTCCTATCAGATAATTATAAAAAGCATGATGATCATTAATAACTAAGTATTTATGGTTATGTTCGATGATTGCCGCAACTCTCACATTTAATCGCTTCTTGTCATTTGTAAAACTTAAATCCATACTATCCGTTCTCTCTAACCATATTTATTAAAAGTATGACCCACTCAACTTCAAAATAAGTCATCCCCAATTTCAGATTTTAGTTGTTGTAAATATTGAATCATAAAATCATGTCTTTCTTGGGCTAATTTCTTGCCAGTCTCAGTAAACATCAAATCTTTAATTTTTAACAACTTATCATAAAAATGAAACAAAATCGGTCTTTGTGAATCTCTGTATTCCTGAATCGTTTTAGCTTCTTGATATTTCTGTTTATTGTATAAAACGCTTCCATACATCATTGTCCGAGCAATACCAATCGCACCAATTGCATCTAAACGATCAGCATCTGACACAATCTGTCCTATTTTAGATAATTGTGGTTGATTAAAGCCCCCCTTAAATCCAAAGTTCTGCAGGTCCAGTATTAATGTTTCAATTTCTTCTTCTTTTAAATTTAAGTCTTTAATTAACTCTCTAAACTCAAGCTCTATATTAACTGTATTATTGAACTTTTCATCATATAAATCATGAACCAATGCTAAGATTGTGACAAGTTTATTAGACTCTTGTTCAACTTGATTAATTTTTAAAGCATTTTCTAAAACTCGCTCTATATGGGTAAAGTCATGTCCTTTAGAATAGTTTTCATATTTTAATTTCACTTTCTCATAAAACTCAGACATCATTCATCCCCGCAATTACATATGAAGTTCTTATCCAAATTATAATCAAAGAAACAATAACGATGGTATTAGCAACTGTGTAACTAAACACATCATAAGCAGCCATTGGAGCCAATATCGAGACCAATAATTGAATAATTTTAATAATAAATACTTCTAAATGTAGATAATTGTTTATCTCATTTAAGTTGGAAAGATAATACACCAAGACAAACAAGACTTCTGCAGTCATTAAGACTTGAATATTCAGAAGTAATACCTTAAGTATAGTTGGAGGCCACACAAAAAATTGATACACCCAAAGTGTCACCATAGCCATCGCAACAGCGCCTAACCACGTCAGTATTACCCCTTTTTCCATTCTTCTTTTTTTAACTTGAGTATAAAAAAATGACATTGGTAACAATACGACTGCCACAAATAAGACTAAAAGAGGGAGGTCCTTTAATATCCAAATTAAAAGACCTCCAATTATTAATCCAACAATACTCAATAAAACAAAAACTCTATTGAACATATTTATTGTGCATCCGCAATCGCTTCGTCAATTAAAGCAATTACCTCTGCCTCAGTTCCACACTCCAATGCCTTAGCAGCTAATCCTTGCATTTCTGTATAATCTAAGCTTGTAAGCATTTTACGAGCTGGAAGAATTGATGTTGCTGACATAGAGAACTCATCCAAACCAAGTCCTAATAAGACCGGAACCGCCTTAGCTTCTCCTGCCATTTCCCCACACATACCACACCATTTTCCTTCAGCATGAGCACCATCGATAGCCATCTTAATTAAACGAAGAATGGATGGATTATAAGGTTGGTACAGATATGAAACCTTTTGGTTCATTCTATCTGCAGCCATTGTATATTGTATTAAATCATTAGTTCCAATTGAGAAGAAATCTGCTTCCTTAGCAAGATTACGAGCATTCACAGCTGCTGCAGGGATTTCAATCATAATCCCAACTTGAATAGAATCACTGACTTGTACTCCTTCTTTGGTAAGATTATCTTTTTCATCCATTAGAATTGCTTTGGCTTCCCTAAACTCTTCCAATGTCGCAACCATTGGGAACATAATCGCTAGATTTCCATAAACACTGGCTCTTAATAATGCACGAAGCTGTGTTCTAAAGATGTCTGTACGATCTAAACATAAACGAATCGCTCTGTAACCTAGGAATGGATTCATTTCTTCTGGGAATTTTAGGTAGGATAATTCCTTATCTCCACCAATATCAAGTGTTCTAATGACAACCAGTTTTTGGTCCATTGACTCAAGAACTGATTTATATGCTTCATATTGTTCATCTTCAGTAGGTAAGCTCGTTGCATCCATATATAAGAATTCAGTACGATATAAACCGATGCCATCGCCACCATTCTCTAAAACACCCTCAACATCTTTAGGTGTTCCGATATTTCCAGATAACTCAACTTCATGTCCATCCTTAGATTTTGAAGGAGCATCCTTTAATGTCTTTAATGATTCACGATATTCTGCGTATTCAACTTCTTTTTGTCCATATAAATTCATTTGTTCATCCGTAGGATTAACAATAACTACACCTTCTAAAGCATCAAGAACTAGCATATCACCATGTTTAACTTCATCTAAAACTCCAGTAATACCAACAACCGCTGGAATCTCAAGTGAGCGAGCCATGATTGCTGAGTGAGAGGTTCTGCCACCTATTTCAGTCGCAAATCCTTTTATAAACTGTTTATCTAATTGTGCAGTATCACTCGGTGTTAAATCATGCGCAACAACAATTACCTGTTCATTTATTAGTGATAAATCAGGAACAGCAACGCCCAATGTATGAGCCAATAAACGATAGGTAACATCTTTAATATCTGCCGCTCTTTCTCTGAAGTATTCATCATCCATGCTCTCAAACATAGAAACAAACATTGTTTTAACTTGATCCACAGCACTACTAGCACTTTCACCAGAATCAATTAAACCCTTAATTTGATCATGAAGTTCAGGATCAGTTGTTACAGCTAGATGAGCATCAAAGATAGCAAGTTCATCATCTGATAAACGTCCCACTGCTTTTACTTTAACTAATTCTATATCTTTTTGAGTTCTTTGTAGGGCTGATTCGAAAAGGTAGATTTCATCTTCTACACTTCCTTTTTCATGAGTTACCTCAAGAACTGGTTTTTGTAACTTATAAACTTTACTTGTCGCTACTCCTGATGATGCAGCTATTCCTTTTAACATTATTCTTCTTCCTCCATTAGTTTAGTAAATTATATCATCTTCTATAAACCTAAACAATTAAGAAATGTAGACATTGACTCATTCTTAATTCTGTAATAGGTGCTTTTGGAAAAATACTCCAAATACCATAGCTTGTCCTTCTTTACTAAAAAATCATTTTCAAAGATTAATCTGCCCTCTACACTTAGACGATCCAATGCCTCATTTATCAAATTATTCAAATTTTGTCCCCCTTCTTGAACCATTAAATCATGCTTTTGTCGTAATGTGAGTCTCAACAGATATTCAATGACAATCTGCTTTTCTTTAAAATCCATACTCATTATATACATAATATCGGACTTTACCTAAAAAGAAAAGCACTCCTTAGAGTGCATTTGTAAATATAAGAAATAGTATTATAACTCCCCAAATCGCTAATAAGACTAGCAAGACAGTAGGTAGTAGTGTTTTTATAGCGCTCCAGATTAATAACCATTCATCTTTTCTACTAAGATTTAAGTCTTGAACCTTGCGGCGCATTTCATCATATTCTTCTTCAGTATATTTGTCAGAGGGTTTCTTAAACAGATTCATCTGAAATCGGCTCTAATAAGTGGCAAGCTACTTCATGTCCAGGACGAGCTTCTCTAAGAGCTGGCTCAACTTCAAAACATTGGTCAAACGCATATTTGCAACGTGTGTTGAAGTTACATCCTTTAGGAGGTCTAACCGCTGAAGGAATATCTCCCTCAAGAATTTGAAGTTCACTGACACCCTGCGCAATATCAGTTCTTGGAATAGCTTGAAGTAACGCTTGAGTATATGGATGCAGAGGAGTTTCAAAGATATTGTCAGATTCAGTAAGTTCAACAATATGACCTAAGTACATCACCGCAACACGATCAGAAATATATTTAACAACTGAAAGGTCATGTGTAATAAATAAATAGGTTAAGCTAAACTCTTCTTTTAAATCTTGAAGTAAGTTAATGATTTGAGACTGAATTGAAACGTCTAACGCAGAAACAGCCTCATCACAAACAATGAAACGTGGACGCAGTGCCAATGCACGAGCAATCCCGATTCTTTGTCTTTGCCCACCAGAGAACTGGTGAGGGTAACGGTGGATAAAGTATGGAGCAAGTCCACATTCACCCATAATATCTTGAATATACTCTTGGTAACCAGGAGAACGAGGTGATTCAAACAATCCGTGGGCAACAACACCTTCACCGATAATTTGTCCAACCGTCATTCGTGGGTTTAAAGAAGAATAAGGGTCTTGGAAAATAATTTGTAAGTCTGCACGTAAACGACGCATTTCACTTGTTTCAAGTTTAGATAGGTCGATACCTGTATTGCGAATTGCTTCAAACTCATCATAACGATCATTGCCTCTGGCTTCATTACGTAAAACTTCAAGGTCTGCTTCACGTTCTTTAATGATTTTTTCAAGGTCTAATTCACGTTGACTGATTTCGCTGATTTTCCTATCAATTTGAGCTAGTTTCTTAGCATTCTTAGGATTCGTTTTAGATGTTTCTAATTCCTGAACCTCAACACGCTTATCCGCTAGTTCAACTTGGCGATCATACAAAGCAATTAAGGATGATGATACTTTTCTTAAATCTTTATGAGTAACTAATCCACCCACAATTCTAAATATATTGCGGTATTTGTTATGAATATCTCTAAGTTTTAGAGTCACACGCTCTTGTGCTTGTGCTTGCTCTAATTCAGTGTTACTAGGTGACAGTAATCTTTCTTCCAACGCTCTAAGTTCTTTTTCAGCCTTTAAGAAATCAGGATACTGTCTGGACAGAGACTGCATCACCTCTTTGGCATAACGAGGCGCAATCTCAGCTAATGTATTGCCATAGTATAGCGTCGATCCATCTGTTTGTTCATAAAGTTGAACAATAGTACGACCTAATGTCGATTTACCACAACCAGATTCACCAACTAAACCAAGGGTTTCACCTTTATATATATTCAAAGTAACGTTTTCATTCGCATGAACATATTCTTGTTGACGAGAAAACATTGACTTTTTCTTAATCGGGAAATATTTCTTTAAATTTCGAATCGAAATTAGAACATCTTGATCTTTACTACTCGACGGCGTCAGGATTGAAGTGCTCATTTACTGTACGTTCTCCTTTCTTAGGATAGAAACAACGAATTTGTTGCTTCTCATTTACGTATTCTAATTCAGGCATGATTGCTCTACATTTATCTGTTGCGTATTTACAACGATCCGCAAAACGGCAGCCTTCTGGTAAGTTCAGTGGATGAGGAACTGCTCCAGGAATCGCATCTAAGCGGTCTCCTCGATCAGAGGTTAATGAAGGAATTGATTCTAACAATCCCTCAGTGTATGGATGTTGATATTCACTCTTGTCTCCAAAAATATAATCAACTGGCGCATTTTCAACAACTTGCCCACAATACATAACCGCAACATCATCAGCCATTTGGTTGATAACTCCTAAGTCATGAGTAATAAACATGATAGCTGTTCCTGTTTCAGCCTTTAACTCATTCATTAATTTCAGAATTTGAGCTTGAATAGTAACATCTAAAGCAGTTGTTGGTTCATCCGCAATTAATAAACGCGGACGACAAGCAAGTGCCATCGCAATCATAACCCGTTGGTTCATACCACCTGATAATTCAAATGGGTATTGTTTAACAACAACTTCAGGGTTAGGGATTTTAACCATTGACAATAATTCAACGGCACGTTGAGCTGCTTGTTTCTTTGTCATATCTTGGTGAAGAATCAGTACTTCAGATAATTGACGCTCAACTGTAAATACAGGGTTCAATGAAGTCATTGGTTCTTGGAAGATAATTGATATATCATTTCCACGAATATCCTGTAATTGTTTTTCTGATTTAGTTGAAATAACCTCACCATCAAACACTATTTCACCGTGATGGATTTTTTGGTTATGTTCAAACAGTTTTAGGATAGACATAGCTGTTTGAGATTTACCAGAACCTGATTCTCCAACAACACCTAATGTCTTTCCATTCTCTATCGATAACGATACTCCATCAACTGCACGAATAATTCCGCGCCGAGTTGTAAAGTATGTATGTAAATCTTTAATTTCTAATAATGGCATAGAATGACCTCCTACTTCTCATTTGATTTCGGATCAAGTGCATCTCGAAGTCCGTCGCCAACTAAGTTAATTGATAATGCGGTGATAAAGACCATAAAGCCTGGGAAGACCCATCTCCACCAGTAATCCTCAATGACTGTCGCACTTTGAGCATCACTCAACATATTACCCCATGATGGGAATGGATAAGGAACACCAAACCCAAGGAAGGATAAACCTGCTTCAATTAATAACGAACTTGCGTAACCTAAGGTAACTTGAACGATAATAATATTCAAAACATTAGGTAAGATATGCTTAAGTACAATATTCTTTTCTCTAATACCAAGAGCTCTGGCTGCCATAACGAAGTCTTTCTCACGTTCCGCAAGAATCTGTCCACGAACCAGACGAGAAATTCCTGGCCAACCAGTGAACCCTAAGATTAACATAACCATAATCATTCGTTGTGTTGGCGGATAGCCTGCTGGCAGCATCGCAGATAATGTAATGACAAGTGGATAGAATGGGAATGAACCAATAATCTCTCCAGCTCTCATCAATAAGTTGTCAATACGGCCTCCGTAGAAACCAGCAACCATACCGACTAAAGTACCTATAATAACTTGTAATAAGATGGCAAGTGCACCGACAGTTAAGGATACACGTCCGCCATGGACTAAACGAGTAAATAAATCACGACCATATTCATCAGAACCTAGTATGAATCCGTTATTTCCCCAAGCCTCAACATCACCCTCTTCAGTGATTACATAGGATTGGAAGAAATCAGCAAAAATAACACTTCCATCAGAAACAGATTCAGGATAAACAGTTTGATTATAGTTATTGTCACCCCAAGAGACAACAGAACCATCCTCTAATAAAGCCGTCATGTGTTCACGACCACCCGCAATATCTACAACCTTTTGTCCAAAATCAGGAATTCTCATAACAGGTGCATTACTGGCTCCCCATCCATGAAGAGTTCCATCTTCATCAACAACAAAGGCGTTTCTAAACGTTATTGCGATTTTACTGACTTTGTTAGTGCCTTCTCTAAATTCCTCAGGCATATAGCGGTTATGAACATTACCAGCGGCCCCAAAGACTCTAATTGTTCCATCCTCAAGAAGTGTAATTGCGGCAGTCGGTGAAATATCAAGATCAACAGCAAAACCATCAATTCCATCAGGAACTCTGTCTAATCTGTTGTTTGTAGTTGCGCCCCAGACTTTAATGTATCCATCATCAGTAATGAAGTACGACATTAAGTCAGCAGCACCAATAGACTTGATTCCTTGCTCTAAAAGTAAGGCTGGATTGTCCTCAAACATTTCAGGCGGACAACCTCCGATAGGTGGACATGAAATATAACCACCAGAAGTGTCTTCAGCCTCCGCCAGCATTCTTTCAACGCCCGCTTGACCAAAGGTGTTATAGCCCCACCCATGAATTTCATTATCTTCGGTTAAGATAAGAATATGTCTATCACCTGCAGCTATATCAACGATATTCTCACTCTCAAGAATGTCAAGAATTCGCTGCGGTGGTGTTAAAACGTTATTGTTATTAACGCCCCAATAATAAATATCTCCTTCATCATCAAGTGCCACTGAAAAAGTAATTCCAGAAGCAATCTTAACAATATTTTTATTTTCGATTTCATTTGGATAGTCCAAATAACCAAAACCAGGACTAATATCGCGTAGAACTGGTTGGTCAAAATAAGGTTTATGTTCACTAAGTGAAGAACCAATAAAGACAAATAAGAAAATAGAAATGAATGCAACTAACCCTGTAATTGCGAGCTTGTTACGAAAGAAGTTCTTCGCAGTCGCTTGCATAGGTGTATCAAATTTCTCAAATTCTTCTTGTTTCTTTTGTCCGTTTCGTAAATCTTTTTCTTTGTTTTCTGACATGATACTACCCCCTTCTAATCTAAGCGAATGCGTGGGTCAACCAAAGCATAGCCGACATCCATCACCATATTTGCTGATAATGCAATCAATGTATAGAACATATTCATAGCTAATACAACATCATAGTCTTTGTTAATAACACCAGTAATTAAGTAGTTGCCTATACCCTCAAATGAGAACATTCTCTCAGTAATGGCAGCCCCACCAAACATACCAGCAATACCCCAAGCTACAACTGTAACAACAGGAATTAAAGCATTTCTAAAAGCGTGTGAATAAACAACTTTTCTTTCGCTAACTCCTTTAGAGCGAGCGGTTCTTATATAATCTTGAGACAATGATTCAATCATTGCATTACGCACATAACGTGACGTTGAAGCAAATGAACCAATGGTCAAAGTAATTGTTGGTAAAACTAAAATTCTGGCCCATTCCAAGAAATAAGCAATGTCACCATTTTCACCCCTAAAGATTGATGTTGGAGGCATACTTGCTGATGGGAACCAGCCCAATTTTTGAGCAAAAACAAATATTAAAATCATAGCAATAAAGAAGGTCGGGAGTGAATACCCAATCATAGACATTACTTGCCAGAATCGATCATATAGTTTTCCTTGTCTTACTGCTGATTTTATACCTATTACAATCGATATTAAAAACGCTAAAATGGTTGATCCTATATTAAGAATCAAACTATTTCGTAATGGATTAGCAACCACATCCACAACTGGTCTTACATATTGTGTGGAATTACCAAAGTTTCCTTGTAATGTTCTTTGAGCCCATCTCACATACTGAACCGGAATTGGTTGATCATACCCCAATCTCGCGGCTGTTTCTGCGTAAACTCTATCAAAAATAACTGGGTCGTTATATGTCCCAGTTTCATCAATTGGCATGTGACGAAGTACTGGGTCTCCTGGCATTGCTTTAAGCATTCCAAATAATACAATCGAAATAATGAATACAACAGGAATTAAAGCAATTAATCGTTTAACTATATATTTTAACATACTGTTCCATATGTTCCTTATAGAACATATGACCCTCCTTTCAAACACTCATTATTACTCGATAAATTGGACAAGAATCAATTTACCCAGTAATATTGCTTGTTATATTATACAAAAATAAAACACAAAATCAAGGTGACTTTGATTAAAAGAAATAGAAAGGGAATAGGGTAGGACCTATTCCCCTGTAATACTAAGTTTTACTAACTAAGATTAACGTTCAATTGAAACATCATTGATGTCATATTGCCATGGCCAATCTGGAGTTGTATCTAAACCTTTAACCGCATAAGATGCGATATCGAAGTATTCGTTAGAATATAGAGGAATACCAGGTAGATTGTCATTAAACCATAATTGCCATTCTAACCATGCATCTAAGAACGCATCAGTATCTGCTGGATCTATTCTACGCATAGATGCTGTAATTTCGTCAACTACAGGATCATCTAATTGGTTAGTGTTAGTTGTAGTATTTAAAAGATCTGAGTGGAATCCATAGTTATATGGATCATAAGTAGGAGTGAATCCTGAACCAAGTGTAAATGCTTGGTAAGTTCTGTTCTCTGGTGCAGTTTGGAAACCATAGTAGAAGTCTTGTAGTAATGTGTCAAAGTCAATTAAATCTCCAACCCATCTTAGTCCAGCAAGACGTCCATTAGGAACCATTTCACCAACAACAACGTTAAGAACTGCTTCTGATGCACCACCGTGGAATACTTCTAGCGGAGTACCTTCAGCATTATGACGCCAGTAACTGTAGTCTTCACCATCAGTTTCAACTGCTTCAGCAGCTTTAACAGCGTCCCATGGAGTCGTTCCATCTGCTTCGAAAACATATGGAGACTCATCTAATAATTCGTTAGCACGGTCAACGTCTAATGTGTATGCAGTTCCTCTTTCTTCAATTAAGTCAAGGAATTCATCACCTTTAGCAGCATAAGTCCATTGTGATAATCCATAATGTCCTTGTCCAACGATACCAAATCCACCAGAGACTCCATCAACTAATTTTTGACGGTCAATTAGGAATGCGATCGCTTGACGTACTTCTTTATGATTAACAGGTTCAGCATCTACTGTAAAGTCAAGAACACCATATCCATTACGAGGATAAGAATAAAGAATTGTCTTTCCTTCTTCTTCAGCTTCTAAAGCCTTGTCAATCTTTCCGATTTCAATTACACCTGGAGCCAAGTCAGCTTCACCATTGATAACCATATCAACGTCAACTTCTTCGTTAACTCCTCTAACAGAAACTCTTTCAACTGAAGGAGTTCTTCCTTGGAAGTTTCCAACGTAGTTAGGGTTTCTTTCAACCAATGCATTTTGGTTTTCAAATAATACAAACTGGTAAGGTCCAGTCACGACATCTGGTGCAAATAAGTAAGTACTTGCGATGTCATAAGCTCCTGATTGTAGAAGTAATTTAGCAGCATCTACGTTTTCGCCAGCTTCAGCAGCAGCGATTTCGTCATTGATGACAGCGATTTGCTCTTCAAGAGCAGCAATTGCTTCTAAATCTGCAGAATCATCATATTCTGCATCTTCTTCAACTGCTTCAGCAATAGCTTCATTGATTGCATCAATTTGTGCTTGAAGATCAGCTTTACGATTGTTTGCTCCTTCAACATAAGCAGCGATATCTTCATCTGATAATGTGTGATCAGCAGCAACTACTAATGATGATCCATCTTCACCAATGTCTAGCCCTGGAGCGAAACGGAACATTGGAGTTGGGGATGCAGATACATATAGAACTTCATAGAAGTATGGAAGTTCGTCTGCAGCGATTGTTAATTCGAATGTCATGTCGTCTACTAATCTAACACCTGGGAATGAATCAGATTCGCCAGCGTAGTATTCAGTTTTACCAACTAAACCTTGACCAGTTGTTGATGCCATTGTAGCACCAGCTCTTAGCCATTCAGGTGAAGCAGCAAATAATAGTCCAAATACATAGTCTTTAGCAGTAATTGCTTCGCCAGTGTTATATGTTAGACCTTCGTTGATAGTGAAAGCATAAGTTTTACTACCATCTTCGTTTTCTGTAACTACTTCTTCTGCAACAGCTGTTTCGTTAAGGACGAATTGTCCACCTTCATCTGTTACATAAGTTCCATAGTCATAGATTAGGTCACGAACCATCTTGTCATAAGATGAGTTTGTGAATCCTGCTAAGAAGTGTCCAGTTAAGTTAGCACCAACTACTACACGTAGTTCGTTACCAGCATCTGAACCAGGTGCTGGTTCTTCTTCTGGATCCTCAGGCTCTTCTTCGCCTGGATCTTCTTCGCCTGGTTCTACTGTTGGAGGTTCTTCGGTAGGTTCATCAGTTGATGCACAGCCTACGACTAAGAATAAAGCCAACAAGAGAGCCAAGAGAGTTTTTAAATATTTCATATCTGTCCTCCTTGTATGAAAATACAGTTGTTCTGTATGGGTACATTATAATGATGCTTTTTTCAGATGTCAAATGAAAATGTAATATTTTCAAATGAATTTTTATGAAAATATTTTCACAAATTATTTATTTTCATTAAACAGTCTTGAATCCTGAAAGATTTTCAGCATCTCATTATCAAGAGTATGAATCTTCTGAGCCACCAGTTTCAGTCGCAACAATAAATCTTCACGATCACTGTTTTCCAATCGCTTATACCTTATATCATGCTCAAGGCTAGCCCAAAAATCCATCGCAATAGTTCTAAGTTGAACCTCAACTCGTACATATTTCTTACCAATCGTTAAGAAAACAGGAACCTCTAACACAATATGAACACTTCGGTATCCATTCTCTTTTGGTGATTTAATATAATCACTCAACCTTATTAAACGGATATCATCTTGTGACATTAACAATTCACTGACTAAATACACATCATCAACATAAGGACAAACAACTCTGACTCCTGCAATATCATCCAAATGCTCCATTGCGCTTGCCATTGATACTTCTAAGTTTCTTTGTTTAAGCTTAGCAACGATACTGTGAGGCTCTTTAATACGGGATTCAGTGTGATGAATTGGCTTATGGTCAAACCTTAATTGAAACTCACCTTCTAAATTTTTTAATTTTGTATTTATTTCTCTTAAAGCCGCTTCATAAAGTTGTTTAAACTCCATGAAACTTTTCATCTGTAAGGTCATAAAAGGATCTTCATAATTAAAAGCCATATTTTTTAAAATATCTAATGGCGAATTATTTACCATGCTTAAACTCCTATTCTATATGTGACATTAATTTTCTAAATAAATAACCCAGAACCCTTTCGATAATATCTCATCCTCATGTAAAGGACCAAAATATCGGGAGTCCTGTGAACGAGGACGATTATCTCCCATAACGAAATATTCATCTTTACCTAATTGTACCTTATTAATTGGGTATGTGAAAGGTAGTTTTGAACTCCGATCGACTTGTTTTCTATATTCTGTCTCTAAAAAGGGCTCGCTTACTGGTTTATTGTTTATATAAAGTTGATTATTCTTATATTCAAGTGTTTCATTAGGCAATCCAATAATCCGTTTAATAATGAGTTCTCCCTGTTGCTCAACAATAACAACATCAAAACGCTCGTATCCAAAATGCTTACCTGCTATAAAAGAGACTCCGACTTCATGATCCTTTAAATTAGGATACATTGAATCCCCCACAATTCGCACAGGCATAATAACCCACTCAAAAATAAAGATAATAAAAAGGGCTAACAGAACAAAATTTTTCGCAAGTTTGTATGAGAAAGATTTTCTTTGCACCGTTATGCCCCCTTCTATTCTACCCTTATTATAGTATACACCAAGAGTAGATTTATTTGAGTGACAGTTCTGTCATATTAGATTGTATGATCATCTTGTGAGCCATCTTTTTTGGGAAATAAATAGCCCATTTTTCGCTGCTCAAGCTGCGTCACATCTATGTTTCTTTTCTCTAAACGTCGATTGACCCACATTGTAAATAGCGCAAATAATACAGACGCCAGTGGAACCATAACAATCATTCCTACCACGCCCCAAAGACTTGCGCCAATTGTCACAGCCACTAATACCCAAATCGCAGGTAGACCTATTTGATTACCAACTACTCTAGGATAAATAATATTGCCATCAATTTGTTGAATGATTGTTGCCATCACCATAAAAAGTAAGGCTTGGCTGATTGATTGACTGGCAATTAATAAGGCAGCAACAACAGTCCCAATTAATGCCCCAAAATATGGAATAAGCGCCGCAAAACCTAGGAAGACCGAAATTACGATTCGATATGGGAATCCAAAAATTGTCATCGTGACAAAGAATAAACCACCATTGATAAAACCTTCTAAAACTTGACCCACTAAGAACTGACTAAAGACATGATTAGTAAAGGTCCAAAAGTCTAGTATATAATTTGCTTTATCAACTGGCATAATAGCAAATAATACTTTCTTAATTTGATGCTTCAAACTTTCTTTGGCTAATAATAAATAAATCGCAAAGACTACACCAACTACAACATTAAAGATTGTACCAATGGTTGAGTTTAATAGGCCAAAGATAAGCCCAACGATGCCAGACATCGAACCAGAAAAACCTTCCATGAATCGCTCTAACATATTATTAAAGCTCGCTTCAATACTACCCATTTGATCAGAAATTGCTGGGTAACGCTCAAGGAAGTCTATTACTTGCTCTGCTAAATTATTTAGAATATTAGGCAGTGTGCTTGCCAAATCACTTAATGCTCCAATAAAGGCTGGAACAACTAAAAATACAACAAACACGACTAGACCAATTACTATAACAAGTGCAAGGATAATTGAAATCATCCTTGCAACTTTTTCATTGATCGATGTCTTCTCTAATAAGAGATGTTCAATCTTTTTCATCGGGACATTAATTATAAAGGCAATGACGCCACCGATAATAAAAGGAATGAGCAAATTAAAAATAAATTCGAATGTCTGCGGAATTACATGTAAATTATTTAATAAAAAATTAAAAGCGATAACCCCACACAACAATAGTAAGAGGTTTCGCAATGTTTGCTTATCAAGCTTCACTTGGATTCTTGTTCGTCATGGAACCTTTTTGGTTCTGGTCCATCGTAATCATCCTGTACAGGATACTCTTTAAGTGTTTCTGTTTTTTCAGCTTGATTCATTTCAAATTCATCCACATCACCAACTTCATCAGTTTGTTCCCCGACTGAAGCCTCTATTTCATTGAGTGGATTTGGCAGTTCTCTTTTTTCTTTAAGTGTTTCTGGATTATTTCCAGGAAGTTTAATTTTTTCTGGCATATATCTTACCTCCTAAATCTATTATATGCTAAATAATCAGATTTAAGCAATTTAAACATTGACTTCACTGGTTTTTTTCTATAAACTAACAATGTATTGAAAACACCAAGATTTTAATCCACAAAATATGGTTGTGGAGTTTCTACCAGGTTGCCGTAAATAACCTGACAAACAAGGTTGAAACATAGTCGGTTTCTACCCGGCTTTTTTTATTTTCTTGGCACGACAATACGGGAAAAGGAGATAGAAAGAAATGGAACGATTTTTTAAGTTGAAAGAGAACAACACAAAAGTCTCTACCGAAGTCTTAGCCGGACTTACCACGTTTTTTACCATGGCATATATTTTGTTTGTTAACCCAAATACATTGGAACAAGCAGGAATCCCTTGGAACGCCGTCTTCTTGGCAACAATCTTTGCTTCAGCTGTAGGTACACTGGTTATGGGGTTATTTGCGAATGTCCCATATGCCTTAGCACCAGGAATGGGTTTAAACACATTCTTTACCTTCAGTGTTGTAATCGTTGCTGGATATCACTGGACTGAAGCATTAGCAATGGTCTTTATCTGTGGTGTTATTAACATCTTAATAACCGTCACACGGATTCGTAAACAAATTATTGCCTCAATTCCACCATCACTTCAAAATGCTATTGGTGGAGGAATCGGAATCTTCGTTGCTTATATCGGTCTTATTAATGCTGAACTAGTCTTACCAGCTGCTGCCGTACCAATGCTTAGTGATTTCTCAAGCATGGGTCCAATCTTAACTATGATTGGTTTAATTATTATTGTTGCCTTATTATTACTTAAAGTAAAAGGTGCAATTCTAATTGGTATCGTCGCAACAACTTTATTAGGAATCCCACTAGGGGTTGTTGACTTAAGTGCTGTTCAATTTACAACTGATTATTCAGTCGTATGGTCTGACTTTATGTCAGTCTTTGGCCAAGCCTTTAATGGATTGGGCTCATTATTTTCTGATCCGTCACGTTATCTACAAATCTTTATGATGATCTTTGCTTTCTCATTAGCAGATACCTTCGATACAATCGGTACCTTCATCGGAACTGGACGTCGTACAGGAATCTTCTCTGATGAAGACATTAAGAAACTTGAAACTTCAAAAGGATTTGACTCTAAAATGGATAAAGCACTCTTTGCGGATGCAATCGGAACTTCTGTAGGTGCTATCCTAGGAACATCAAACACAACGACTTATGTTGAATCAGCAGCCGGAATCGAAGCCGGTGGACGTACAGGCTTAACAGCTGTAACTGTTGCTGTTTGTTTCTTATTAAGTTCATTCTTAGCTCCAGTTGCGGGTCTTGTGCCAGGCGCAGCGACAGCTCCAGCTTTAATCATTGTTGGGGTTATGATGCTGGCTGCTTTCTCGGATGTTAACTGGACTGATTTAGAAGAAGCCATTCCTGCATTCTTTGCTGGAATCGTTATGGCTCTTGCTTATAGTATTTCAACAGGTATCGCATTAGGATTTATTTTCTACATTATTGTTAAAGTAGTTAAAGGTAAAACCAGCGAACTACACCCTATCTTATGGGTCTCAACTGCCTTATTTGTTCTAGACTTTGTTCTCAAAGCTTGGACGAATTGGGGAATGTAATTATTAGCTCTCACTTATGAGAGCTTTTTTAATGCTATAATTAAAGTATGAAAAAACTTAGATATGGCATTATCAGTGCCTCCAGTATTGTTTCCCGATTTATAAGCGCTGTTAAAGAAACAAACCATTCAGAAGTACTCGCAATTGCTTCATTAAGTAATAAAGCCGACAGCATCGCCCAGCAGTTTGGCATCTCTAAGGTGTATCATTCCTATATGGATCTCTATAATGATCCGGAAATCGATATTGTTTATATTGCCAATATCAATGAACTACACATCGATGAAATTAGAAATGGATTAAACCATGGCAAACATGTGCTGTGTGAAAAACCAATGGTTCTTCATCCCGATGAAGTGACTGAGGTATTTAATCTGGCCAAAGAAAAGAATCTTTTCTTAATGGAGGCTCAGAAAGCTCCCTTCTTACCTGTTTCACAGCATATTAAGAAAATCATTGATGAACAACAACTTGGCAAACTGCTCAAGGTATCAATTAATAATGGCTATGGTGGCCGTCATCCAGAGGGCCATTGGATGCATCAAGCACATCAAGGTGGAGTCTGGATTCCTTCGGCTAACTATGCCTTAGAATATCTACATGTCCTTCTTGATGATTCTCCTATTGAGGCTAATGCTTTACTTAGTACTTATTCCAAAGAAAAGACTATTGATGAAGCAATTGTTTCACTTCGTTATCCAAATGATATATTAGCTCAAGTATCAATAACAACAAGAGTCTTAACAGGTGATTTAACTCATTTCTATTTTGAGGATGGATGGGTTGAGGTTTACCAAAACTGGAAAGCACGATATTTTACAGTGCACCCTCATGAAGGCGATGTTCAGCGGTATGATTATCCAGTTGAGCATGAATTAGTGTATGAAGTTGAGCATGTTCATGACATGATTTCACAAAATAAAATCACTTCCGATGTTATAACACCTGAAGTGACCTATGACTGTGTTTCACTAGTTTATGAAATTTACCTACTGTCTCAAGAAGATTGATTTTCATTTATTCTAAACTTTAAAAGTTTTAGGACTAATTTTTTATCAAGGGGTTTATCCAAGGGAAGCTGGATGGCCCCTTTTGAGTATTTAATCCCTCTTTGATCAAGTTCCTCTTTCATATACTCAACACCACTTGGTCCTGGATAAAGCCCAATATGATTTTTCCCAACAGCAAAATGTATCAGATTTCCATTTAAAACAAAAGTAGGCATGCCCCATTTAATGTCTTGAGTTGTTTCTTTGGGGACATTACTTAAAATGAATTCATATACTTCAAACAGCTTATCTTGTTTGTTTTCATCGCACGCTTTTATATACTTTTCTATTTTAGTCATTTTCATCATCCTTTTCTTAAACTCATTATAAAGTTAAGACCGTATTTGATACAATAGAATTAATCATGAAAAAGGAGAAATTAATTATGGATAAGACACAAAGAATTATTGAATACATATTAAAACTAAACGATAACCCCGAAAACCCTTCAGAATTATTTCAGCAATATAAAGATGATTTGCTGAATGTTGAATCTCATGAAGCTTTTGATGTGTTTAGAGAAGTCCAAAAAGAACACTATTCTGAAGTTGAAATTATCAGCTTCTTAGATAAAATTGTTCATATATTCTACAATAATTTGAAAAAGAATCAACTTGATTTTGAAACAACACACCCTTTCATAAAAGAATTAGCTCAGGAGAATCGTGTCTTAGAACAAAAATTCAGTGACATGCGGCCACTGATGAGGCAACTTGAAACTCCAAGTATTAAGACTGAAATGATTAGTAAGCTTAAAGAATTAAAAGACTTTTTTCCTCATTATGAAAAGAAAGAAAATTTACTCTTCCCACTTCTTGAAAGTGTTCATGATCGTTATGAAGGGTCAGCCATTATGTGGGCCTTGCATAATCAAGTCAAAGAAGACATTGATCACTCTATAATGCTGTGTCAATCCGAAACAGCAAGCCATCAGGACATCATTGAACGTATCTCACAACTTTTCTTTAATATGTTAGGGTTAATTCAAAAAGAGGAATATATTCTATATCCAAACGCAATTGAACAACTTACAACACAGCAACTTGATACTTTATTAAAACAAAGCAAAGAGTATCCTGGTGTCTTTAAATTAAAAGATGCTCAAATCATTGATGATGAGCACCATGTCAGTTTCTCTGATGACTTAATTCATTTTCCAACCGGTGTTTTACGTTTAGATGAAGTCTTTATGATTTTCGACACTTTGGAACTTGATATGACATATGTCGATGAGCATAATAAAGTCAGATATTTCACCCGTCCTAAGGATCGTATTTTCCCACGCTCTAAGGCTGTTATTGGGCGTGATGTCAAAAACTGTCATCCTCCTCAGTCGGTCGATATTGTTATGGAAATTGTTGACAAGTTTAGAAACAATAAGGAAGATAAGGCATCCTTCTGGATTGATTTTAGAGGCCGCAAAGTTCTAATTGAGTACTTTGCTTTAAGAGATGCACAAAATAAATACAGAGGAGTTTTGGAAGTCTCCTCTGATATTACTGAAATTCAAAAAATTACTGGGCAACAACGTTTGGCTCAATATAAGTCGTCTAAATAATATCGCTCAATTGTGTAAATTTCATATTGTGGCTACTGGCTATTGGTTCATAGACTAAATGCCCACCATATGTATTTACACCATTATAAATTGCTTCATTTTCTTTAACAGAACGCATAATCCCTTTATTCGCAATCTCTAAAGCAAAAGGAAGTGTTGCGTAATTTAAAGCAAGGCTGGCTGAGCGAGGTACTGCTCCAGGCATATTGGCTACACAATAATGAACAACCCCTTCCTCTATATAGATTGGGTCATGATGCGTTGTTGGTCTAGTTGTTTCTGCACATCCACCTTGGTCAACTGAAACATCGACCATCACTGTACCTGGTTCCATCTTCTTTAAAATGTCTCGAGTAATTAAAACTGGGGCTGATGCACCAACCACTAAGGCTGAAAGAATCAGTAAGTCTGCTTTGATGGCTGTTTGTTCAATATTTTCTGGCGTCGCCATTAAGACCTGTAACCGTTCAGGATAATCTTGAGCAATCGATTGAAGTTGCTCAACATTATTCCCAATTACTGTTATATGAGCACCCATTCCATAAGCCATGTAAATAGCGTTTCGAGCTACATTCCCTGCTCCAACAATCATAACTTCGGCTGGATGACTGCCATCGACACCTGATAATAAAACACCCTTACCACCAAAGGTTCTTTCTAAATATTTTGCTCCTTGTTGAGTCGCTAATCTACCAGCAATAACACTCATCGGTTTTAATAAAGGAAGGCCTTGGCCAGGATATTGAACTGTCTCATATGCAATTGATGTCACTTTCTTATCAAGAAGTGCTTGAGTTAATTCTTTATCTGCCGCTAAATGTAAATAGGTAAACAACATTGCGCCTTCCTTAAGGTCTTTGTATTCCGATTTAATCGGTTCCTTAACCTTAATCATTAAATCTGCTTGTTGCCATACCACTGACGCATTGTTTACAACAGATGCACCATAATCTTTATACATCTGGTCACTAAAGCCGCTTCCTAAACCGGCATCTTTTTCAATAAGTACTTCATGGCCATGTTCAATATACGTTTTAGCACTTTCTGGTGAGATACCTACTCGGTATTCATCATCTTTTATTTCTTTCACGCATCCTATAATCATTTAACTTTTCTCCTTTATTTGTTTATAATGTATGGTATTAGTAGAGGTATTCTATGGTAAAAATTAGAGATTACATCATCAAAGTTTTAAACGGAATGGCTTGGGGCCTTTTCGCTAGTTTATTAATCGGTTTAATTATACGACAAATCGGTGTCTTTAGTGGCGTTGAATCCATCATAATTTTCGGAACTTTTGCCCAAAGGCTAATGGGACCCGCGATTGCGGTTGGTGTTGGCTATGCATTAGGTGCATCTCCACTTGTCTTAGTGTCCTTAGTTTCGGTTGGAGCAATTGGTGCTGGAACCTTTGTTATGACTGGTGACACTGTTTCAGTCGTTACTGGTGAACCTGTTGGGGCGCTTATTGCGGCATGGGCTGCAGCTGAGGTCGGTAACCAGGTCAGCGGTAAAACCAAAGTTGATATTGTTTTAGTTCCTTTTGTGACAATTATCGCCGGTGGCTTTGTTGGGCTTGTTGTTAGTCCCTACATTGTTGCCTTTATGACTGCCTTAGGTGAAGTCATTAATAATGCGACACAGCTTCATCCATTTACAATGGGGATCGTTATCTCTGTGTTAATGGGAATGATTTTAACGCTCCCAATCAGTTCAGCAGCTCTTGCTATTTCACTAAATCTTTCTGGATTAGCAGCAGGTGCAGCGACGGTTGGATGTGCAGCCAATATGGTTGGTTTTGCGGTGGCTAGCTTTAAGGAAAATGGATGGGGCGGATTGATTGCACAAGGTTTAGGTACCTCAATGCTTCAAATATCCAATATCGTCAAGAAACCAATTATTTGGTTACCTGTGATTATCACATCAGCAATCCTTGGTCCTATATCTACAGTCGTTTTGAAAATGACTTCAAATGCCTTAGGGGCAGGTATGGGAACCAGTGGACTTGTTGGACAAGTCGCCATGATTGAGGTCATGGGGGCAACTCCTACGGTCTTTTTACAAATTGCTTTCATGCACTTTATATTGCCAGGAATTCTTGCTTCAGCAATTGCTTCTTCAATGAGAAAACTGGGATGGATTCATTCAGGTGATATGAAATTACCGAACCCCTCTAAAAAGTGACACACCTGACTCATATGATTTAATATTTGATTCTAGGGCAGATCCTGTATACTGCCCTTTTATTAAGTTTAAAAGTGTTTCATGTTGTAAGACTTTAGTTATTTCATTAAATGCACCAAGCATCACCATATTGGTTCTTAAATCTTGTTTTGTTTCTACTTTAAATAATCCACCATCTTGACTATCAAATAATTGATAATTGATAAAGATATTACCTGAATCAATAACATCTGGTTGAAACTTAACATAGGATGGTTCATTTAAGGCTAATAAATCAGTAGGATGATTAATAATAGGTGAAATTATCGGATCATCTGATATTACTACATGACAATTAGCTGTTCCGCCTCGCATTTCAGGACCATAGGAAGGAAGCCATGAACTATGCTTGTTTTCCTTCATCGCACCTTCAGCTAACAGTTTTCCAATAGACATAACACCTTGTCCACCAAAACCAGCAATTACTATTTCTCTAGTCGACATCTTTATAGACTCCTAATGGATACATTGGAACCATATTGTCTTTGACCCACTGTAACGATTCAATAGCTGTCATCCCCCAATTGGTTGGACATGTCGATAATACTTCAATCATCGTAAAGCCTTTTTGATCTATTTGATATTGGAAGGCTTTTTTAATTGCACGTTTGGCTTTAGCAATGGAAGGTGAATCAACAACAGTGACTCGTTCGATATACGCCACTTGATCCATTGTCGCAATCATTTCAGACATTTTGATTGGATATCCTTGGCGCCCATCAGGTGAGGTTGTAGTTACTTGCGACGGAAGTGAGGTTGGTGCCATTTGACCACCCGTCATTCCGTAAATAGCATTATTAACAAAAATGGTTGTAATGTTCTCATTTCTCATTGCGGCATGAATAATTTCAGCTGTTCCGATGGCTGCTAAATCTCCATCACCTTGATACGTAAAGACAATGCTTTCTGGTAAAGCACGCTTAATCCCAGTCGCCACTGCTGGAGCTCGGCCATGGGCTGCTTCTTGCATGTCACAGGCAAAATATTCATACGCAAATACTGAACAGCCAACCGGCGCAACGCCGATGGTGTCTCCTAATACACCTAGTTCAACAAGCACTTCAGCGACTAATTTGTGGATGATTCCGTGTGTGCATCCTGGACAATAATGGGTTGGGACATCGGTGAGTCCTTTAGATCTTGTGTAGACTAATGTTTCAGACATATTGATCCCCTTTCACTGTTTCAACAATTTCATCAGGCGTCATAATTACGCCTCCAACTTTGCCTAAGAATTTGATTGGTTTTTTGCCTTGAACACCTATTTTAACATCATCCAAAAGTTGACCTAAAGAGAGTTCAAGACAAACAACTTCTTTCACACTGTCTTGACTAATGACTTCTGTTAATGCGTCATAAGGAAATGGCCAAATACTGACTGGCCTAAAGAGGCCTGCTTTGATGCCTTCTTTTTCAAGTTGTTTAATTGCTGCTTGAGCAATCCTTGCGACTGTTCCATAGGCAACAAAGACAACTTCCGCATCTTCTGTATTGACGAGTTCATAGCGTTGAATATCTCTGGTAATTCGTTGATGTTTTTCTTCTAAGATTAAATTGTGTTTTTCACTTTCTTTGGCTTCAATAAACAGTGAGGTGACGATATTATGATCACGTTTATTTTTGGTGCCATTAGTAGCCCATTCTTTTTCAGGAAGAGGTTTATCAGGAATCTCTGGCCAAGAAACAGGTTCCATCATTTGACCAATCATACCATCCGCTAAAACCATAACCGGAATTCGATACATATCTGCTAAATCAAAAGCTTCAATTGTCATATCGACTGCTTCCTGAATTGAGTTAGGAGCTAAGACGATTGTTCTATAGTCACCATTTCCGCCTCCTCTTGTGGCTTGGAAATAATCTGACTGGGCCGGTTGAATAGTGCCTAGTCCTGGCCCACCTCGCATAATACTGACAATGACACATGGTAATTGAGCAGCTGCGATATATGAAATTCCTTCTTGTTTTAAACTCATGCCTGGAGATGATGAAGAAGTCATGACTCTTGCTCCGGCTCCAGCGGCTCCGTAGACCATATTAATGGCTGCGATTTCTGACTCACTTTGAACAAATACACCGCCTCGTTTTGGTAAATGTTTAGCCATATACTCAGGTATTTCTGATTGCGGCGTTATTGGGTAGCCGAAATAACATTGAACCTTGGCTCTGATGGCTGCTTCGGCAATGGCTTCATTGCCTTTCCATAATTCTTTACTCATACTCTATTTATCCTTTTCACTGTAATAACTGAATCTGGGCAGATTCGTGCACATTGTCCACACGCAATACACCCTTCCATGTTGTTGATGGTGGCTGGGTTATAACCTTTATGGTTTGTTGTGGTTTTATCTAAGAAGATAATATTGGTTGGGCAAATATGAACACAGAGTCCACAGCCTTTACAATAATACTGATCAAATGTAGTGATTCCTTTCATTTATACCTCCCATGGTTTCTTTAAATAAATATTAATGTCAAATCTGTTTTCAATTTCTAAGTCGATATCCTTCTTTATAACATTGTAGATAAGCGGGTAATCCATCGACTTTGCTAACTGATATCCTTTTAGGATATCTTCTTTTGTTGTGTCTGCCATTAGATGCGTCGTATTCACTACACCTGTGACTTTTTGTTTAGATGAGTGCTCTAATCGATGAATTAAATCTAAAACCTTTTCTTTGGTGTTGGATTCTCTTCGATTAGCATTAACACAGACCCAAAAGTCAAAGTCATTCTCTTCAAGTTGATCTTTCAAGTAGCCAAGGATTCTAGCTCCTTCTTCATCGCCTCCTAGATCGAGTATTTTAAAACTTTCTTTATCATTGAACATTGAAAACACTTCCCCTGAGACAGCTGGCAAATCCATCTGTCCTTCAAATGAAGTGCTTATAACGTGGACATTGTTTTCTTTTAAAACACTCTGTGCTTCGACAGATCTAAAGTAGGGATTAATGATGTCTAAATCAGCTAGTTGAACTTTGTAACCTAAATAACTCAAATGAAGTGCTAAATTAATTGAGAATTCGGACTTACCTGAGCCATAGGTTCCAGATACCAGAATTGTTCTTTTCATAATTTAAATATACCATAATATTTTTCGTAAAGATAGTAAAAATGTAAGCGCTTTTAGGTTATAATAGAAAAGAGGAAACAGAAAGGAAAATCTAATGAATATTTTTGAATTAATGAGTGAGCATGATTATGAACAAGTTATTTATTTCTCAGACAATGAAACCGGCTTAAAGGGGATTACTGTGATTCATAACACAGTCCTTGGTCCTTCGTTAGGAGGAGCTCGTTTATGGAATTACGAAAGTGAAGAGGAAGCACTTCGTGATTGTCTAAGACTTGCCAGAGGGATGACTTATAAATCAGCATGCGCAGGATTAAACTTAGGCGGAGGCAAAACGGTATTAATTGGTGATGCTAATACAGTTAAAAGCGAGGCATACTTTAGAGCCTTTGGTCGCTATATCAACGGAATGGGAGGCCGCTATATTACTGCTGAAGATGTGAATACATCAACTAAGGACATGAATTACATCCATATGGAAACAAATCATGTAGTAGGACTTGAGGGTAAATCAGGAAACCCTTCTCCTTTTACTGCTTTAGGAGCCTTCTATGGAATTAAGGCGACATTAAAACACAAATTTGATAATGATGAAATTAGTGATTACTCATACGCTATTCAAGGCGTCGGCCAAACTGGTTTCAATTTAGTTAAATTATTAGTTGAGCATAAGGCACAAAAGATTCTGTACACCGATATCAATCAGAAGAATATTGAACAAGTAAAGGAAGCTTACCCTGAACTTGAATTTGTTGAGCCTGAGAAATTCTTTGGATCTGATGTTGATGTCCTGGTACCTTGTGCATTGGGTGGTGTCTTAAATGATGAATCAATTCCTCAAATAACTGCTAAATGTATTGCGGGAACATCTAATAATGTCTTATTGGATGAAAAGAAGCATGCTCAAATGTTGAGAGATAAAGACATCTTAATTGCACCTGACTTTGTTATTAATGCTGGCGGAGTTATTAATGTATATCATGAAATACAAGGCTATCGAAAAGATGCTGTTATTTCAGAGGTTAAATTAATTTATGATCGCTTGCTTGAAATCTATCAGATTGCCGATGAACAAGATATCACAACATTACAAGCAGCCAAAGTATTTGCTAAGAATCGTATTAATTCAATCAAAAATGTAAAAGTGAAATACAACGAACCACGATAAATAAGAAAAAAATCGAAGATGACTAAGATCTTCGATTTTCTTTATAATCAATAATTGAGGCGATTAAGCCATATAAGACACTGGCGATAGGCCAGACAATCCATGAAATATG
Source organism: Erysipelothrix sp. (assembly GCA_012841625.1). Taxonomy (GTDB): domain Bacteria; phylum Bacillota_I; class Bacilli_A; order Erysipelotrichales; family Erysipelotrichaceae; genus DUUI01. The sequence continues at coordinate 25,687 of DUUI01000007.1, forward strand.
CCAATCATTGGTTAGAAAACTCCATAATAAATAAATTATAACAGCTAATGACCAATAGACTTGGGTTACTATTTGTGATAGATCTTTTTTCTTGCTCTTTAATGAGAAATCATCTTTTTGTAGCAACATAGGTGCTGCGTGATTAATTGCGTTATTGTAAATTAAGTTAAAGACACCTGCAGCAACCATGATGATTGTTAGACCAAGGGCTACCGTTGATCTTGTTGCTATGGCGAAATCAAAATAATAAATTATAAAACCGTAGACAACCAATAGTGGAACATAGACCATTAGTAGTTTTATGTTCTTAAACAATATCAAGAATACTAGTAACAGAGCCATTGATAAATAAATGAATAGATTTGAGTCGATGACATCAGACATAATGAGAGGTATTGCGCTTAGAATAAATAGCACAACGCTTAATCCTAAACTACGCTGATAATTTGGTCTGTCCTGTTTTTCTAAATCTGTGATATATATTTTGGCTGAGTCTTCTAACTTAAATGGTTCTTCTCGGATATACTCAAATTCACTAACTCCTGTTGAAGCTGTGATAAATGTTAGAACTGCTAAACTGACAACTGTGATAATTGTGAATAAACCGATTCCTGAAGCAACATTTTCTGAAAGGGTTTCTGGTGAGTGTTCAGCAATTGCTATTGATACAAACAGTGACACTGTTGATAGAATAATAGCCAGAACGCCCCACGCAATCTTCGGGAAAAAGATTTGATACCTTTCGACGACAGTTTTTGATTCAGATAATGTGACTAAAGGAAGTCCTTCAACATTTTCAGAAATACCCAGTGATTCTGAGACCTCGTTCAGATTTCCAAATTCAGTGATGACTTGTCCAACTGCTTCATTTTCTGATAAACCTTCTGCTTTTAATTCATGATATTTATCTTCCATCATTGATAATAATTCTTCTTTTGCTTTTAATACTTTAGGGCTTGTGCCTAATCCGCTAAACATTGATTCTAAATAACTTCTAATTGATTCCATTATTTCCCCTCCGTGAGTATGAATTGTTCAACAACTTCTTTGGTAATTTCCCATTCAGATACTTTTTCTTGATACAAGTTTTTACCTGACTGGGTAATTTTGTAATACGTTCTTGCTTTTCCAGTCTCTTGTTTTGAACTGTAGGAAGATAGATAGCCATCAGCCTCAAGACGTTTCAGAGCAGAATACAAGGTCGTTTCTTTAATAATATACATTTCGTTTGCCAATGATCTAATTTGCTTTGAGATCTCATATCCGTATGAATCTTCATCATATAAGACTGATAAAATCATGATGTCAATAACGCCTCGGATAATATCACTGCTAATCATTTTCCACCTCCTATGCCTGACATACTATGTCTGACATAGTAAATGTAACATAGTATACTACGTCTGGTCAAGTATAACTATCTAAAAAGATTTAAAATTATACCTAAAGCTGCTCCGATCGGTATTAAAACCATTAAATCAATGTTCTTAAAGGCCTTTAAACCAAAGCCTACAATAAATGCGATGGCTGCAACAAGACTAAAACTTCCCTCAGGAAAAATTGAGGATTGAAACATTGTTATAGCTGCAATCGCAATAAGGCCTATAATTCCTGGTCTAAGTCCCTTAAGTATTTTATTTATAAATGGTATCTCACGGTTACCAAAAATAAAGTATGAGAAAATCATCATGATAATAAATTGTGGGGTAATATTGCCTAAAGTTGCGACGATGGCACCAAGTAAGCCACCCACTTTTGTTCCAACAAAGGTTGCTGAGTTAATGGCGATGGGGCCTGGGGTCATTTGAGAAATGGATACAACATCTGTCATTTCTAAAATAGTTAGCCACCCTTCTTGTTCAACGACATATCTTTGAATCAATGGTAAAACAGCATAGCCACCACCAAAAGCAAACAATCCAATTTGGGTGAAGATTAAATACAGTTTAATTAAAACAGACATTATTTAACCTCCTTCTCATCGAATAGTGTAAACACAACTAATCCAATTAGTGCTAATGTAATGATGATAAGAACTGTGTGTATTTGAAAGAAATATGAGCTTGTAAATGCACCTATCATTAATAATGATGAAAATATCTTATGATCTTTGAGTGCTTGTTTTGCCATTTGAAATACAGTAATAAATAAAACAGCACTAATGACTCCAGCCATTCCTTCTAAGGCAGATTTAACCCAGAAGTTTGTTTTGAAGGCATCATAAAAAAAGAAAACGATTGTAATGATGACCAAGGGTGGAAGGACTGAGGCCACTAGAGAAGTGATGGCTCCCTTAAAGCCTTTGACCCGATACCCTGTTAATAATGAGGTTGAGATGGCCATAGCTCCTGGTCCTGATTGAGCGAGTGTTACAATATTTAACATCTCTTCTTCATCTATTAATTTCTTTTTGTGTATAAACTCATCCCTAATAACGGGCACTATGGTATAGCCACCGCCAAAGGTAATTGCATTTATTTTTAAAAAAGTAAAGAATAGATCTGAATATGAAATTTCTTTTTTCATTTTATTTTCCTTTCATTATTCATTATGAACTTACTGTTCAAGGTTATCTTTTGTTTTAACGCGAAAAGTAAAATAAAGAAGATGAAATAGCCAAATAATGAAGAGCAACCATAGAACCCATTGAATATTCTTAGAGAAGAAAGCACCAATTGATAATGTCATCGTAATCACTATCATAATTTTAATTTTGGAGCCTTTGGTTAAACCTTCACCGTTTAAATAACTCTCTAGAGATTGTTTGTATAACGTTGTGCTCATAAACCAATTAACCATTTTATCTGAACTTTTTGAGTAAAGAATAAATGTTAATAATAAAAAAGGAAAGGATGGAAAAAGTGGTATGACAAAAGCGATGACTCCTATTGTTAAACTGATGGTTCCTAAAATTAAGTAGCTCATTTTTTTAAACATGCTTATAATATATCATAAATTGAAAAGTGCTAGATTAACCAGCACTTTTATATCTAAGCCATTATCTCTTCAAGCTCTTCTAATTCTTCAGAGGTTTTGGTCCATTCTTCAACCAAATGAGCTATTTGATTATGTGTGTCATCGATTTGTTTGTTTAATTCATCCATTTTCTCAAAATCATGATAATAGTCAGGTTCATATCTCAATTCACGAAGGTCTTCAAGGTCTTCTTCTGCTTGCGTTATATCTTCTAAAAGCTTCTCTGCTTGTTTGGATAATTTTCTTCTAATTTGAGACATCTCAAAATCAGATAGTTCATTATCACTTTTTGGTTTCGCTTTCTTAAAGAGAGACCTTTGTTTTTCTTCTAATACTTTAAGCACATCAAGTTCTTCAACTTGAACTTTCTTATCTTCAATTTTCATGATAGAGTTTGACAGCTTTTGAATAAAATACCGGTCATGGCTGACAAACATAATTGTTCCATCATAATTAAGAAGTGATGCCTCAAGCGCTTCTTTGCTTTCGATGTCTAGATGATTGGTGGGTTCATCTAAAATTAGGAAGTTTGCGCGTTTAAGCATAAGTTTACACAAGGCAAGTCTTACCTTTTCACCCCCGCTTAAGACAGCGACTGATTTAAAGACATCATCGCCTTTGAATAAAAAAGTTCCTAGGACTGTTCTAATTTCTGTTTTATTTAAGGATGGATACTCATCCCACAATTCCTCAAGCACTGTTTTGGTTTCGTCAAATTGATCTAAGTTTTGTTCAAAGTAGCCTATCTCAATTTGGTGCCCCAGCAACATCTCGCCACTTAGAAACGGCACCAACCCAACGATTGATTTAAGTAAGGTAGATTTGCCTGTTCCATTATCACCAATTATGGCCATTCTCATTTGACGTCTTAATTTGAGCGATATTTCGAATAAAACATCATCATAACCAACTTCACATTTCTCAAGTTGTAGGACTTGTTTACCACCTCTTACTTTGCTGGTGAAGTTAGCCTTAAAAGCAGCTTGTGTTTCGCTTGGCTTTTCGATTTTATCCATTCGATCTAAATACTTCTGTTTGCTTTTGGCGAAGGATGCTTTGGATGCTTTATATCTAAACTTTTCAATTTGAGCTTCTAGTCGATCAATCTCTTTTTGTTGGTATTGATACAGTTGTTCTTGTTTTGCTTCAAATTCTTTCTTTTGATTAATATAGGATGAGTAATTACCTTTGAATCGAGTTGCTTGTTTATTGTTAATCTCAACAACAGTGTCACATACTCTATCTAAAAATAATCGGTCGTGAGATGTTAATACAATCGCTGAATCCATTTGTTTTAGATAATTCTCAAGCCACTCTATCGTGCTGATATCTAAATGGTTAGTAGGTTCGTCTAAAAGTAGAACATCAGGCTTACTTAAAAACATTTTTATAAAACCAAGACGAGTCTTCTGGCCACCTGAGAAGGTATTTATTGTTTTAAATAAATCATCTTCCTCAAAACCAAATGAATAAAGCAAGCTTTTTTTCTCGGCTTCTACAGTATACCCATCCAGCATTTCGAACTGCTGTTGAAGATTTGCTAGTTTTGTCAATAATGCTTCAGTTGATTGAGTCTTTAGTTCTTGTGTAACTTCTTTTATTTGATTCTCGACATTTCTTACTTTTTTAAATACTTTTTCAAGTTCTTGGTTCAATGTAATTGATTCATCTTCAAAAGCCATTTGTTGTAAGTATCCAATGGTTAGGTTTTGTTTCTTATGATACTGACCACCATCGATTGATACCTGGTTGGCAATAATATTCATCAAAGTTGTTTTACCCGAGCCATTTCTTCCAACTAATGCTATTTTTTCTTTACCCTTAATTTCAAATTGGAGATTATCAAAAATATCTTGCACACCAAATGATTTTCTAATGGATGATAACTGTAAAATCATGGCTCAATCCCTATAAAGGCTAATATGCCATTAGCTGTGGCTTCTACCATCTGATCGTAGTTTTGTCTGTAAGTTTCTAAGAAATCCCAATTGCTTCCCATTAAAACATTTAATGAAACGGTATGGACTCCATATCTGTTGCCGATCGCAAAACCGTTGAGTCTTTGCGATAAATTTGAAAACTCTCCTGCAGAAAGTGCATAGCCGCCTGATTCACGGATTAAATTACTTGAGTCGAGGCCTTCCATTAGTTGGTTATAGAACACTCCGTGTTGATTTCCAATGCCTTCAAAGATTGGTAAATCAAAGGCATCAAATTGTCGAATGAGTTGTTCTTGGAAATTTAATGAAACACTTTGACTGCCATAAGCTGAAGTTCCGCTTAAATTTCTATCTTCTACTGATTCATAATACAATTCAACCATTAATTTTGCTTTTGAATCCATCGCCGCAAAGACTCTGCCTGTATCGCCATAGGTGTTAACAACTAGATCTTTATCAGGTCTGGTTAATTTAACGACTAGGCCTTTGGCTTCAAGTTTTTGTTTAACATCTGTGGCGAATTTATATGTTTCATCTGAGCCTATAAAACCGTCTACTTCTAATCCCTTGTCAACTGGTCCGAAATCTTGAGAGTTGTAGGCTGGATCTAAAACAACATCGACAATCTCTGGATTTTTGGTAGTTTCTTTTACTTCTAGAAATAGTTCATAATCCCTTAAAAGCGGTCCTTGAGTATAGATGTCTGTGAATAGTCTATTATTGGCGATAAAGTGTACATCATGCCTTTTGCTGTCACGTGTAATGGTTGTAAAATGTTCATCTATGTTTGTAGGATAAACAAGTCGAAAGGCATTGAGGTTTTCTTGAATGATTACTTCATAAAAACCTACTGGCAAATCAGCTAAAGGAACATTAGTGTCTAGATTTTCATTCATCAAAAAAGAATGGATGGTGTCTGTGCACAAATCTCTAAATTGAATCGTTTTTCCAACAAATTCATCTTGAGTCCCTTGTTGGTACTTATTCTTGAAGACCGAAAAACTTTCTCCATAAAATAAATAATCTTGAAATGTCACTGTCTGTAAGACATCGCGACTTTGTATTTTCTCTTGTTGTTCTTGAGGAGTAAAGTCACAAATTGAATAAGACCTGTAAATTGCTTCTTGGGTTGGATCATGTTTGAAGAATAATTGGTAAATAACTACAACCAAAAGAGCGATTATCGATAAAAAAACAACAAGAAGAATTAACCTCTGCTTGTGTTTTTTGTTTTCTTTTTCTGGTGGTAAATATTGGGGTGAAATGGAAACCATCTCAACAACTCCTTTAAAAGTCTAAGTTACGCGGTGTTCTTGCGAATGGAATAACGTCTCTGATGTTTTGGATTGATGTAATATACATTAGAAGACGCTCAAATCCAACGCCAAAGCCACCATGTTTAGTGCCGCCGAAGCGACGTAGGTCTAAATACCATTCTAAACCAGTTTCTTCGATATTCATTTCTTGCATGCGACGTACTAAATAATCAAGTCGTTCTTCACGTTGTGAGCCTCCTACAAGTTCACCAACATGTGGGACTAATAGATCACAGGCTGCGACTGTTTTTTCATCGTCATTTAATCTCATATAGAAAGCCTTAATGTCTTTTGGATAATCTTTTACAAAGACAGGGCCGTTTGCTATTTCTTCTGATAAATAACGTTCATGTTCGGTTTGAATATCGATTCCCCATGAAACTGGATAATCAAATTCTTTATTTGACTTTAATAAATAATCAATTGCTTCTGTATAAGTCATTCGCTTGAACTCAGATTTCAACAAAGTGTTTAATCGCTCAAGAAGTGTGTTGTCAATTCGCTCGTTAAAGAATTTCATTTCTTCTGGTGCGTTTTGTAAGACATAATCAATGCAATATTTTATTAAATCTTCAATTAAGTTCATGACATCTTCTAAATCAGCAAAGGCGATTTCAGGCTCAATCATCCAAAACTCACTCGCATGTCTAGTAGTGTTGGAATTTTCGGCTCTGAAAGTTGGGCCAAATGTATAGACATCTCTAAAGGCCATCGCAAATGCTTCAGCTTGAAGCTGGCCTGACACTGTTAGTGATGCATGTTTTCCAAAGAAATCTTTTTCGTATTTATCGTCTTTTCTTGTGGTTACAGTGAAGACCTCACCGGCTCCTTCAGCATCGTTGCTGGTAATTATTGGTGAGTGGACATAAACAAAGCCTTGATTTTGGAAAAACTCATGTATCGCCATTGATAGGACTGAGCGGACTCTAAACATCGCATTAAAGGTGTTAGTGCGTGGTCTTAAGTGAGCAATTTCTCTTAAATACTCAAATCCATGGCGCTTCTTTTGTAAGGGATAGCTTGCGTCACTTGAGCCTTCCAACACAACTTCATTTACGAGAATTTCAAATGGTTGCTTTGAATCAGGGGTCAGTTTGAATTGACCTGCTACGGTGATAGCTGTTCCTACTAAATACTTAGCAACCTCGTCAAAATTTGTCAAATTAGAATCATAGACACATTGTATATTTTTAAAATATGTACCGTCGTTTAATTCAATAAAACCAATGTTTTTGGAATGACGGTTCGTTCTTATCCAACCTTGTACTTCTATATAATCAAGCGAATCTAGCTCGATTTTTTGAGGTGATTGAATTAATTCATATAATTCTCTAACACTGACAAAATGACTCATTTATAATTTCTCCTAATCTAAATTGTTTGATTGAAATACTAATTCTTGGATAGCTGATACGATATCCACTTGTTTGATTATAACACCTTTTGGTGCTAATACATGTTCATGAGAAAAGTCAACAAATCCTTTAATACCAGCTTCAACTAAGCGATCAACGATATCTTGAACATTTTCAGGCACAGTGATAATTGCGACTCGGCAATGTTTAGGCATTTTTTCTTCTAATTCATCGATATGATAAATCGGAATGTCGTTAATAATACCTACCTTGCTTGGATCAGAATCAAATCCACAAACGATTTCGCCTACGACTTGTCCCCATCTGTTGTAGTTAAGTAATGCTTTTCCTAAGTTACCGACGCCGACCATAATAATTTCTTCTTCATAATGTGTTCCTAAAAGATCGTCAAAGATATTTACGATGTGGTCTACATCATATCCATATCCCTGTTTCCCTAAGGATCCGATGAAGCTAAAATCTCTTCTGATGGTTGTGGCTTGAATATCACAATACTCGGCAAGTTCTTTGGATAAAATTCTGGTTACTCCGTTGGATTGTAGTTTACGTAAAGCTTTTAGATAAATTGGATATCTTTTCATTGTAGCTTTAGGTACACTTATTTTTTGACTTGTTTGTTTCATTTGATTACCTCACATTTTCTAGTTAAGTATATCACAAGGAAATCAGTTTGTGTGAAAATATGCTACATTAATTCACTAGTTGATGATGCACCTAATTCTAAAGAACTAAATCTCCCATATCTATAATTCATTGCGGCAGCAACTCCAATCATAGCAGCGTTGTCTGTGCAGCACCATAGTGGTGGTATTGTTAATTTAATTGAATCAAATTCTTGGACTAAACTTGTTATAAGTTCACGTAACCTTGAATTTGCGGCAACCCCACCCGCTAACAGGACATGTTTGGGATTTTTATCTTGAATGACTTCTTTTGTTTTGTCTAATAATTGTTCAAGCGCTCTTTCTTGAAATGCGACAGCAATATCCTCAACAATTATCTCTCGACCTGCTTTTTGTTCTCTTTCAACTAATTGAATAATTGATGATTTTATACCTGAGAATGAAAACTCATCATCATTAGCTGGTTTGATTTTTGAGAGTTGATAATGTGCTTTCCCTTGTTTGGCAAGCTTATCAATAATAGGGCCACCTGGATAGCCTATCCCTAAGACTCGAGCAACTTTATCATATGCTTCACCAACTGCATCGTCAGCTGTTTGTGCGATGACTTCAAATTGATGTTCTTTTTCCATCCACACAAGTTCACTGTGTCCGCCACTAACAACTAAGGCTAGTGCTGGATACTGGATTTCTTCAACTAATCGATTGGCATAAATATGTCCCATAATGTGGTGCACACCAATTAATGGTTTGTTGTATAACCAAGCCAATGTTTTTGCTGCTTGTAAACCTACATGAAGCGATCCAATTAAGCCTGGTCCATATGTAACACCTATGGCTGTTAAGTCATGTGGCTCTACATTTGCTTCTTTAAGTGCTTGTTTTAAGATGTATGTAATTTTCTCAACATGAATTCTGCTGGCAACTTCTGGTAATACGCCACCAAATTCTTGGTGCTCTTTGATTTGCGAATAAAGAACATTTGAAAGAACTTCCGTTTCATTTTTAATTACTGCAACTGCTGTTTCATCACAACTTGTCTCTATTGCTAGTATTAAACTTTCTTTCATACTGTCAGCTCCATTCTAAAATCATTTCATCGCCATCTTGGTCTCCGTAATAACCAATTCGTCTTCTGGTTTTTTTGAATCCAAGAGAGGTGTATAGGTGATATGCTGGATAGTTGGTTGTTGCTACTTCTAAAATCATTCTTTTACAACCCTGTGTTTTAGCTATTTCAATTAATTGTCTAAGTAAGATTTTTCCTAGTCCTTGATTTTGGTAGGACTCTTTTATCCCTATTGTCATTAAATGGGCATCTTCCTCAATGCACTGAATGCCTGCGTAGCCGATTAATTCATCGTTGTTGGTGAACTTATAATAATGGGCTAATGGATTTATTTCAATTTCAAATTCATATTCTTCTTGTGTAAAAGGTTGGTTGAATAATACTGGCTCAAGCTGCATGATATCAGGGATATCTTGTGTTGTGCATGGGCTAAATTCAATTGCCATAGTCACTGTTATCCTTTAAATATAGAGGTACTAGTGCATCTACATCGTTGACTTTCTTCCATAAATGCTTGTTTGCCAGTATATTGTCGATGATACTAAATTGAGACGATTCTTTATCAATTAGATGTGCATCACCAAAAATTTCTGCTTCTTCTATATTAATGTCTTTGATTTCAATCACTTGAGGATTTAGGGTTACTACTTCGTTTTCGATTTGAGCGATATAGGCTCTTTTGCTTCTAGCGTCCATAATCGCAAAACCTTTTTTGATTGATGGGTGTATATACGCAAATAGTGTGTTTATTGTGTATAGTTCGCAGTTAATCATTGAGCAGATGACTTTTGCGATGGTCATTGCTATTCTTAATCCGGTAAAACTTCCAGGCCCTTCTGTGATTATTACGCGTTTTATGGTTTGTGGGTCTATGTTGTTTTTCTTGAATATTTCATCTAGCTTGGGCATGGTTAACTCAGATTGTTTTCTGTTTGCTTCAATCTCAATTTTGTCTATTAAGATAGAGTCTTTTGTTATTCCTATGTTTAATCCGATATAAGATGTATCTAAGATGAGTTCTATCATTGGATTGCCTCCAGTAACTGGGTGTCTTTAAAATCAAATATGATTTCTCTGGTGTTTTCATCTATTGTATTTATGGTGATTTTGTTGAAGTATAAATCAGATTCATAATAATATTCTGGCCACTCAATAACCTTTACGACTTCATCATGTGGGTAGTCTTCAAAGCCTAGATCTTGTTTTAATCCTTCTAATCGATAGGCATCAATATGAATCAGTGGGATTCTTCCTTCGTACTCTTTCATTATAACAAAGGTTGGACTGTTTACTTTCTGTGTAACATCAAGTCCTAAGGCAAGTCCTTGAACAAAGGTTGTTTTGCCTGCACCTAGATTGCCAAAAAGAAGGATCGTTGTTCCTTTTGTTAATGATAATCCTAGTTCTTTGGCTAGTGCTTGTGTTTCTTCTTTTGATTTCGTTATAATTTTCATATGTGTGTACTTTTCTAATAAAAAAGAGACTCAACGAGGAGTCCCTTTTATCACCTGGCAACTTGCTATCTTGACTCAACGAGCTATTTTCACCGTAAAAGTGCTTAACGACTGTGTTCGAGATGGGAACAGGTGTGACCACTTTGCTATTGCCACCAGATAGGTGAAGGAT